>CAZUJI010000232.1:0-3061 GCA_964620235.1 uncultured Eubacteriales bacterium | reverse complement strand
TGTATGGGCGTTTTGATTTTAGCTGTGGTTTTGGTGGAGCTTTTAACCCCCACCGGTATGATTGAAACCCTACAAAATCAGTATGCACTGCTTTCGGCCGACGGTAGCGGTTTAGATGGCTTGCAGGGGGAACGCTTTTTAAAACTGCAAACCACAACCGATAGCATTGCCGTATTGTCGGATAAATATTTTGAGCTTTACAACTCCAAGGGTAAAACCGTTTTATACGACCAACACGGTTTTTCTAACCCGCAAATGGTACATTCTTCGGCGCGTTCGTTGGTGTATGAGAGTGGGGGTAAGGGTTTAAAGGTTTATAACCATTCTACCCGTTTGTTTGAAAAAACCTTTGAAAATAACATTTATACCGCCACGGTTTGCCGCAACGGCAGTATGGCGGTGGTTACCCAAAGCGTGGGCTATGCGTCGCATATTGAGGTATTTAACAAGAATTTAAAAACCGTATTTACAAAAGACCTTGCCGAAGATTTGGTCAGCGCCGTAGCCCTATCGCCCGACGGCAGATATTTAGCCGTTTCTGTTTTGCGGGCCGTTGGCGGTGATTTTGAGTCGGTGGTGTGTGGGTATCGGATAAAAAGCGGTGCCAAAATTTTTGAGCACACCTATGACGGCGTGGCTATCAACACCCTGCAGGCCGTAAAAAAGCAGCATTTTCTTGCGGCGGCGCAAACCCGCGCATTGCTTATATGCTTTAAAGACGGCGCTGAACAAGCGGTGGAAATTGATCGCCTGAAGTATTTAGATACAAATACTGCCGGTCATACGCTTATGGTGCACGCCTACCAGGGCACGGCCACGCGGCACACGGTTACGGTGGTAAACAGCTTGGCCGAGGTAGTGGGAAACTTTACTGTAGACGGCAATATTAAAGACGTTGCCTTAGGCAAAGACCGCGTAGCATTTTTGCTGGATACACAAATTAAAATCTATGATTTTGCCGGCACAGAATTAGCAACGAATGACTGCGGGTTTAACACCACCTTGGTGGCAGATATTGCAGGAAAGACCGTTGCCGTTACCGGTAAGCAATTGGTGATTCAATCTTAAAAAGAGGTGCAACTATGGGAATTGTTTTAGATTTAATTTTATTGGCGATTATCCTGCTTTTTGCCTTTATTTCGGCCAAAAGAGGGTTTGTTCGCACGGTGATTGAGTTGGTAGGCTGGTTGGCGGCCGTAGTATTGGCGTTTTCGTTGAGTAGCGGCGTTGCCAATTACGTTTATAACGATGTTTTGGCCCCTAAAATGACCGATTCTATCACGGCAGCTATTGAAAGCTCGGCCGAGAGTGCCATAGACAGCGTAAGTGACCATTTACCCGATTATATCGTCAACGGCGCCGCCTTTTTAAACGTTGACTTAAACAGCGTCGTTTCCGATAATTTAGGCGCAGGCTCCGGCTCGGTTGCCGATTCGGTAATGTCTACGGTGGTGCAGCCGGTGGTTACCACGGTAATTCGCGTTTTGGTTGGCGTTGTTTTATTCGCAATACTTATGTTTGTGGTGCGGTTGTTGGCTCGCACGCTCAACCGTTTGTTTAACGTACCGGTTATCGGCAGCGTAAACCGCTTGTTGGGCGGTGTTTTGGGTGCGGCCAAGGGCTTGGTGGTAGCCGTTGTGGTTGTTTTGGCGCTTTCTACTATTGTAGCCTTAACCGAAAACGGATTTTTAATTTTCACCAAGGAGTACATCGAAACCTCCTATTTATTTAAGTTTATCGCAGGCTTTAATCCTTTATTTAAATAACCTTTAGTTCTTGAGCAGGGAAGTGGAAAGATGAAAAGAGTGTGGACGTTCCCCAACATACTGAGTATGCTGCGGATTGCATTGGTACCGCTGTATATTTTTACTTATTTTAACAGTAGGTTAGACAATCATTTGTGGTGGGCCTTTGGCGTTGTGGTTTTATCAGGGTTAACCGACGTGGCCGACGGTATTATCGCCCGTAAATGCAATTTAATTACCGATTTAGGCAAAATTTTAGACCCCATTGCCGACAAGCTTACCCAAGCAGCGGTTTTGGTGTCTATGAGTATTCGGCATACCGAAATTTTAGCCCTAACGGTGCTTTTGTTTGTAAAAGACTTGATGATTTTGCTGGGCTTTTTGCTGATCCGCAAAAAACAGACGGGTTATGCGCCAGCCGCCCGTTGGTGGGGTAAGGCAGCCACCGTAGCAGTATTTTTGACTATGGTGTGCGTTCTGTTTTCTGATTTGATCCCCGGGTTCCCCTCCGTTTGCACCTATATTTCCACTTTTTTGTCTATTTGTTTGCTTTCTTTTTCCTTTGGCGCGTATTTTTTGCAATTTGTTCACGTACGGGCCACAAAAGCCCAAGAAGAGTAAGCTATAATATAAAAGCAGTTTAAGCACTTTGTTTTTAAGGAGAAAAAAATGATTCAACTTTGTTCCAGATGCAAAAAACGGCCAGCGGTGGTCTTTATTTCAGATATGTCCGGCAAGGGGGACAGCACCCCGCAGGGCTTATGCTTGGTTTGCGCCAAAGAATCGGGCATAAAACCCGTAAACGATATGTTAGAAAAAATGAATATCTCTGACGAAGATATTGAGCAAATGAGCGAGCAATTGATGGAAGTAATGGATATGGCCGAGGACGAAGACGGTGAGTTTTCCCCCGGTGGTGCCCAGGTATTTCCGTTTTTAAATAACTTGTTTGGGCAAATGCCCGGGGGTCAACCTAAGGCAGAGGCATCGGCCGAAGAGGAGCCGACCGGCAAAGATAAGAAAAAGCCCAAGCAAAAGCGTCGCAAATACATCGACCAATATTGTACCAATTTAACCGATAAAGCCAAAAATGGGCAGTTAGACCGTATTATCGGCCGCGACGACGAGTTGTATCGGGTAATTCAAATCCTCTCCCGTCGCTCTAAAAACAACCCCTGTTTAATTGGTGAGCCGGGCGTGGGTAAAACCGCCATTGCCGAGGGCTTGGCTATTCGTATTGCCTCGGGGCAGGCACCCGCCCGCTTGTTAGATAAAGAAATTCATCTTTTGGATATGACCGGTTTGGTGGCCGGCAC
>CAZUJI010000231.1:0-3071 GCA_964620235.1 uncultured Eubacteriales bacterium | reverse complement strand
TAATTTTGCGAACTACAAAATTATCAAATCGGGTGGTGGTATACTTGGTACGCACGCCCATAGTACCGTCGGTCAGGGCCGAGTCGGTCTTGTCAAAAATCAACTCGCCGTTCATAAAGGCGCGCAGCTTGTTGCCCTCAACCATTAAGCTCAAGGTGTAGGTTTTGCCCTCTTCTACCTTTATCGCGTGGTTTTCGGTTAAGGCTCTGCCTTTATCGGTGCGGTCGTATAAGCGCAGGTAGCCCGAGCCGGATTCGCTATACACCAGGTTGAACTCGTAATTGCCACGGGCAACCAGAGAAATGATATTGCTACTTACGTTGGCGGTGGGCTTCATATTGGTAATGGTAACGTCGGCCTGCACAACGTAGTCTTTTAACATTGCAAAGCCGGGGTTGCCGCCTAAGTTGACCTCGTTGCCAGAAGAAATGTGCATTTTGCCGTTTTCTACCGTAGCGTTGCCGTCGCTCCAGGTGGTGCCAAGCAGCGAAGCCTTGGTGTTGAAGTTATCGGCAAAATAGATACCGTTCTTGTCGGCCGTGGGTGCTGTAACGGTAACGCCAACGCCGTTCTTTTCGTCGTCGGTAGACTCACGAACAATATAGTTGTCAAAGTAAGCGGGGTGCCCCAGCTGACGGATACCGGCGGTACCCACGGGGTTATTGTTGGCTTCGTCTTCGTAGCTCACTACCAGTTGGTCGCCAACGTAGCCGTACAGCTTGTTGCCGTTTACCACCAGGCGAACGCGGTAGGCCTCGTTATAGGCAAAGCCCAAAGCGCCAACGGCCAATTCTCTGGCCGCGCCGGTGCCGTTCAGCTTGGTACGGTCGTACAAGCGGTACTGGAGCTTGCTGCCGGATGCGTAAAGACCAAACTCGTAACCCGTATTTGCTGCGGAGGCACGGGCTACAACAGCGCCCAATTTACCCGAAGTAACGGAGGGCTCGGAATTGTCAATGCTGATCCAAGCCTCTACGGTGTAATCGGTCAGGTTCATCATATCGGCGCGGTTGGTTAAGTAGGCGCCGCCGTTGTTGTACAGTTTTACCTGGCTGTAAACGGTCTGCAGATTCGTGTTCCAACCCTTGTTGGTAAAGTCCTGGGTGGAGAAATCGTCCTGATAATACACACCCTCGGGGTAGGTGTAGGTGGGGGTATCGCCACCGCCGCTTACAGGGGGCAGACCGGTGGTAAAGGTATCGATTTCGTCAACAACGATATTGTCGGCAGTAATCTCGTTAACGGTGGAGCGTATACCAAATGCACCGCTGGCCCAGGTACTATCGGTCATATCAAAGGCCAGATAGCCGTTGATAAAGCACTTAATGCGGTTGCCGATCATCTCGGCGCGCAGGGTGTAGGTGCCGTCTAAGGGGGCGTTGCCCTCGCCCAAAATATCCTCTACCGGAACCACGTTGGTGGACGGGATACTGGGGGCAGTACCACTGCGCTCGTACAACCGAACGTACAGTTTGTTGGCTTGCATATCGGCTTTACCGTCTCTGTGATAGGTAAGGGTGAATTCGTAGCCCTTACCGGTGGTACTGGTTTGGGCGCAGGATTGTGTACGGATGCTAACACCTGCGGTGGGTTGCTTGCTGCCGTTGTTGGCCGACAGAATGGTAAAATCACCCTGCACGGCAAAGTCGGTGAGGTTTTTGGCTGCGGTGGTATTTACCCAGTTGGAGTTACCGATGCCGCCACCTACGTTCAGGTGGTACACGCCGTTTACAATGCTACCGGTGTTGTAGGCCCAGTCGGCGTGGAGGCTACCGGAGTTGAAGTTGTCTTCAAAGTGGTACTTACCGCCGGAGCTCACGTCATCGGACGAGGTGATAGAAGACGAGGTCTGCGACGAGGACCCGGTGGAAGAGGTATCCGAAGAGGTGGTATCGTCAATTACCGCAGTGGTTACCTTAAAGCTATCAATATAACCGGTAGATAAGGTGGTGGCTGCGGTGCCGCCGGCTACACGAACACCGGGCACGCCCTTGGGGCAGGTGGTATCGGTTTCGTCGTATACCTTTACGCCGTCTACGTAACAGACGATGCGGTTACCCAATACCGTCATTTTTACGTGGTAGGTATCGGTTACGCCCTTGTTAATGCCAAACTCGGTCAAGGGAACGATACTGCCGCTGCCGAAAATGTGGCCGTCGGATACTCTACGCAGGCGCACACCAGGCACGCCGCCGGTCAGGGCAATACCAAACTCGTAGCCGTTGCTGGTGGCGGTGGTTACGCGGGATACCAAACCGATAAAGGAGTTGCTTTTGTAATCCTTTAATTGCACGTCGGCCTCAACGGTGTAGTCGTTGGTGGTGCAATTTGCAAAATCAAAGTAGGGGTTTAAGGCCGTAACGGTCTTTAAGTAGTTGTAACGGCTGGTGTGTTGCTCAGCGTGTACAAAAAGTCTGCCGTCTACCAAATCGCCGGTGTTGGAGTTGGACCAACCGTACTCGGTAACGTGGTCGGCCAGAGTGCCGTTGTTAAAATCGTCAAAGAACAACGGACCGGACGGAGTAGATGTGGTAGAAGACACCGCCGAAGAAACGGTGGAGGACACAGGGGTAGAAGAAGCGCCTGCCGTCTCGGTGGAGATCTTAAAGTTGTCTACGTATGCGGTACAAGTGGTGCTACGTACACCGCTGTAGCCTTCGGTACGGGAAGTGTCGGTCTCGTCGAAGGCCAAAACGTCGTTAATGTAGCACTTGATAGACGAGCCCTTAAATACCATTTTCAAATGGTAAACGCCATTGTAGGGGGCGTTACCCTCTCCCAACAGGTCGGCTACGTTCACCGTAGTGCTGGTACCAAAGCTGGTGTCGTTGCCACGCTCGTACAAACGTACTTTTAACACCGACGTTTCCACCGATAGGTTTCTTGTAGAAACATATAAAGCAAATTCGTAGCCGTCGCCTCTACTTGATGCAACGTTTGCAGAATTTACACGGCCCATAATACCGGCAGTGGCCGTGCTAGAGTTGTTAATACCGACCTCGTCAAACTGAACGTCGGCTTCCACGGTGTAATCGGCGTAAGAGGTGGTGATCCACTCACCGTTGGTGGTT
>CAZUJI010000230.1:0-3074 GCA_964620235.1 uncultured Eubacteriales bacterium | reverse complement strand
CGGGGGTAACCCGCTTGTGCATAATATCTAAATCCAACCGATGCTTCTTTAAAAGCTCGAGGATATCGTCAACCACGCGAAAACTAAACAGCCATTGAATACGGGCATTGGGCAATAACTCTCTTAAATAAATGCAGTTTTGCAGGTCAAAGGCAATAAAGATCATATTGCCTAAGTAATCCCGGGCTTCAATTTCCTCCGCCAAGCGAGCAAGGTCGTCTTTTTGTAGGGGGTCTTTAATTTCTAAAACGCAGAATTTTCGATACTGCTTGCAAATAGAAATATAATCCTTTAACAGAGGGATGCGAATATCGGTGCGGTGGGTAGAGCCGTCTAAATCGGGCAGAATTAAATCTTTATAGGCCGAATAGGGCTCGGTTAATACGTTGATATTGGTTTGCTCTAAGGTAACGCGCTTGGTATTGCCGTCGTGTATAACAACAAACCGGCCGTCGCCGCTGATATGCACGTCGGTTTCTACCCCGTAGTAGCTACGCTTGCCTGCGGCAATAAAGGCCGGGCTGGTGTTCTCCCGCTCTAAGCCGCTGACACCGCGATGCGCCACCATTTTAACGTTCTTTTTATTGATTTTGATTGTATCCATTGTGTTCCCTCCAAAAAAATAAGCCGTACAAAAGACATTTTACTTTTGCACGGCTCTTTTACTCTATAGTGCATTATACAATAAACCCAAAAGGATAGCAAGCATTTACAGTGTTACGCCGTCTTTAAAAATAGAAATTTCTCTATACCCGTATTTTTCGTTATTGGTTTGCTTGCCGCCGGCCACCTGCAATACGTACTGCAGCAAAGCGTCAGTGGTTTCCTCCATTTTGCCCTGCAGCACAGGCGAGGCGTCAAAGTCAATCCAATTTTTCTTTTTTTCGGCCAAGGCGTGATTCGTTGCAATTTTTACCGTAGGCACCGGCGCACCTACGGGTGTACCGCGACCGGTGGTAAATAAAATAATATGCACACCGCAGGCCATTAAATTGGTAACGGCTACAATATCGTTGCCGGGGCCGTTGAGCAGCGAAAGGCCGTTTTTCGTAAGCGTATCGCCGTAATCCAGCACGTCTACTACCTTGCTTAAACCGCCCTTTTGCACACAACCCAAGGATTTTTCTTCTAAGGTGGTAATACCGCCTGCTTTGTTGCCCGGCGAGGGATTTTCGTAAATCACCTGATTGTGACGGGTATAATAATCCTTAAAATTGTTAATAAGCGCAACGGTTTTTTGGAACACCGCTTGGTTTTCGCAACGCTCCATCAGCAAATGCTCGGCGCCAAACATTTCGGGCACCTCGGTAAGCACGCAGCTGCCCCCGTAGGAAATGACACGGTCGGACAGGCTGCCCACCAGCGGGTTGGCGGTAATGCCGCTAAAGCCGTCGCTACCGCCGCATTTTAAGCCGATGCGCAGCTTAGAAACGGGCAGCGGCTGCCGCCTAAAGGTAGCGGCGTAAGCCTTTAGCTCTTCAATCAAGGCAACGCCTGCCTCAATTTCATCCTCCGCATCCTGGCAGCTTAAAAACTTAACCCGTTGCGGATTATATGGGCCCAAAATCTTTTTAAACTCACCGATATTGTTATTTTCGCAGCCCAAGCCCAACACCAACACGCCGCCTGCATTGGGGTGGTTGACCATACCCTTTAAAATCAGCTGGGTGGTGGCTTGGTCGTCACCCAGCTGGGAGCAACCAAAGGGGTGCGGGAAGTAAAGCGCGCCGGTTTTTTCGGCCAATTGCTGGGCAACCTTATTTACGCAGCCAACGGTGTTAACAATCCAAATATCGTTGCGGATACCCACGTCGCCGTTCTCACGCAAATAACCCGCAAAGGTTAGGTCGGTGGTTTTGGGGATGACGCCGTAATCTTTATAATTATAGGTATACTCTAAGTTGCCTGAAAGGTTGGTTTTTAAATTGTGGGTATGCACGTGCTCACCTTTTTTAATATTGGCCGTAGCGTGACCGATGGACGAGCCGTATTTTATAATATCCTCCCCTGCCGCAATGTCCCGCAGGGCGTATTTATGGCCGTTTTCTAAATTGATATCTACGTTATCCAGTTTATTGATCTGCATATTTTTCTACCTCGGCGGTTAAAAAGCTTAAGTCGGTATCCCAAAAAGCGGTGTTGGCCAAAATCTCGGCTACGGATTTTTCCTTCATAAACTGCATAACCGCAGGGTCGTCGTTGGGGGTGCCTTTTTTATAAAATGCAATCAATTTCGCCAACGAGAATACCAAATTCTGCGGCAGAGTGTTTTTGCGCTTAATATACTCTAACAGCGAGGGCAACACGCGTACTTTAAATTTGCTTACCGAGTTTAATGAAATAGAGGCGCACAGATGTTTAATGTAGGGGTTGTTAAACCGCTCAAAAACGTTCTCTGCATAGTCTATCAGTTCCTGCTCGGGCAGGTCTAAGGTGGGGATAATCTCCTCAAACACACACTTTTTCACAAAGGTCGACATAGTTTCATCTTCCATACAATCCCTAACCGTTTCTACCCCGCGGAGCAGGGCGTAAGGAATCATAGAGGTATGGGCGCCGTTTAAAATGCGCACCTTGCGGGTGCGGTACATTTCCAAATCGTCGGTAACGATGATATTTAATCCCGTTTTATCCAGCGGCAGCTCTTTTAAAATAGATTTGGGACCCTCAATGACCCACAAATGGAACAGCTCGCTGGTGTTGAGCATATTATCCTCGTAGTCAAGGTCAATTTTTTCATCTCTGGGGTAGCCTGTAACGATACGGTCCACCAAGGTGTTGCAGAAAATATTTTCTTTTTCTACCCAAGCGGCAAAAGCGTCACCCAAATTCCAATCGGCGGCGTATTTTAAAATGCATCTTTTTAATGCTGCGCCGTTTTTGTCAATTAACTCGCAGGGCAAAAAGATAAACCCGGGCAGACCTAAAGTAAAGCGCTTATGTAACAAGGCGGTTACCTTGGCGGGGAAAGAAGTGGGTGGTGTATCCTGTAACTTGTCCCCTGCCACGTAGGCAATGCCCGACTCGGTGGTGTTGGAAACGATAAACCGAAAATCGGGATTCTCGGCCAGTTT
>CAZUJI010000229.1:0-3079 GCA_964620235.1 uncultured Eubacteriales bacterium | reverse complement strand
CCGCCGGGCGCCTCGAGCGGCCGGGGGGATTGGTGGGTTATTTATACTTATTTCGTACCAAAAATACGGTCGCCGGCATCGCCTAAGCCGGGTACGATGTAGCAGTGGTCGTTCAAGCGCTCGTCTTGGGCGGCGCAGAATACCTCCACGTCGGGGTGCTTGTCGGTAAAGGCCTTAATACCCTCGGGTGCGGCCAAAATGCACATAAACTTAATGCTGCGGGGGCCAAACTTTTTAATCTTGTCTACCGCGTCAATGGCCGAGCCGCCGGTGGCCAGCATGGGGTCTAATACGATAACGTCTCTCTCAGGCAGGTCCTCGGGCAGCTTGCAGTAGTAGTCTACGGGGGTGGCGGTTACCGGGTCGCGGTACATACCAATGTGGCCTACCTTGGCCGAGGGCAGCAGATTGAGCACGCCGTCTACCATACCCAGGCCTGCGCGCAAAATGGGCACAAAGGCCAGCTTGCGGCCGGCAATGGCCTTGGTTTTGGCAACGCAAATGGGGGTCTCCACCTCCACCTCTTCTAAGGGCAGGTCGCGGGTGGCTTCATAGCACATCAGCATAGCAACCTCGCTTACCAGCTCACGGAATTGCTTGGTGCCGGTGCGCTTGTCGCGCATAATGGTCAGCTTGTGTTGAATCAGCGGATGGTCTAAAATGTGTACGTTTTTACTCATGAGTATCCCTCCGATTAAAATTTTTCAATATCCATGATGGCGTCCACACGGCGTTGGTGACGGCCGCCCTCAAAGTCGGTGTTTAAAAACAGGTCTACCAGCTCTAAGGCTACCCCGGGGCCGATTACGCGGCCGCCCAGGCACAGCACGTTGGTGTTGTTGTGCAGGCGGGTAAACTTGGTGCTGAAATGGTCGGTGCATACCGCAGCGCGAATGCCCTTGAGCTTGTTGGCGGCAATCGACATACCAATTCCGGTGCCGCAAACCAAAATACCGCAGGTAGCCTTGCCGTTGGTTAGGTTGGCGCAGGTGTCAATGGCAACCTGAGGGTAATCAATCGATTCGCCGTTTTGGCAACCGTACTCTAAGCAAGAGATGCCCTGCTCTTTTAAATAAGCTACGATTGCGTTTTTCAGTTCCCAACCGCCGTGGTCACAGCCAATGGCCACAACGTCGGTTTGCTTGTTAAATGCCATAGTTACTCTCCTTTTTGCTTTTTTAAAAGCTCCCGCTCGGCTTGGGGCAGGCGCAAATATATGGGTAATAATTCTGCAGGGGGCACGGCCTTGCCTTCGGCCAAGGCTTTTTGTGCCGCCATAGCCACACCGTACGCCCGTTGGTAACGAATATGCTCAGGGGGCAGACGTAAATCGGCAACCGCCGTTTTGCCGCAGTACAACGCCGCACCGTCACCCAGCGCAAAAATCGGCAGGGTGGGGTAGGTGCCTTGCAGCTCTGCCAACGAGGCGTCTAAATCACCCAATAACTCGGCGCGGTCGGGGGTCAGGCGGGTGAGTCGCCCATTTTGCCACAAAAAGGCCGCGTTGTAAAATTGGTTGCAGCGGGCATCCATACACACCCACAGCAGCGCGTCGGCCCCACAGTAGGCCATTGCCGCCGCCTCTAAGGAGGACACCGCCACGCAGGGCGCTTTTTTTGGCCCTGCCAAGCCCTTTACCGCCGCCACGCCGATGCGCACCCCGGTGAACGAGCCGGGCCCCGCCGAAACGGCGTAGGCGTCAATATCTGCTGCCGACAGCTTTGCCGCTCCCAGCAGCGCCTGCACCATAGGCAGCAGCGTTTCTGAATGGGTCAGCTTGGTGTGAATAAAAAACTCACCCAACAGGGCGCCGTCCTGAGTTAAAGCGCAAGAGGCAGGGGTGGCCGAGCTTTCAATGCTTAAAAGCCGCATAGCGAAATATCCCCCTCTATGGTAATCTTCCGCTGGGTGTCGCTCAGGCGGGTAAAGGTAACCCTAATGGTATTATCGGGCAGAGCGGCTTCAATATTCTCGCTCCACTCCACCGCCAAAATATTATCATACTCCAAATAATCGTAAAATCCGGTAGAGAATAAATCATCCCAGTTGGAGATGCGGTACATATCAAAATGGTACAAATCAAACTTGCCGCCCTTGTACTCGTTTACAATGGCAAAGGTAGGTGACGATACGCTGCCCTCGTAGCCCAGCCCCTTGGCCAAGCCCCGCACAAAGCAGGTTTTGCCCATACCCAAGCCGCCGTAAAAGGCAACCGTTTCGCCGCCCTTTAGGGCCGCCGCTAAGCTACAGGCGATTTGCTCGGTTTGCTCCTCAGAATGTGAAATATATTCCATAATTAAAACAGTCCTGTAATTTGGCCGTCTTTGTCAATGTCAATGCGGTGTGCCGCAGGGGATTTTGAAAGCCCCGGCATAGTCATAATGCTGCCGGTAAGGGCCACGATAAAGCCTGCACCGTTGGAGAGCTTTACTTCGCGCACGGTAACGGTAAAGTCGGTGGGTCGGCCCAGCAAAGCAGGGTTGTCCGACAATGAGTATTGGGTTTTGGCAACACATACCGGTAAATTATCGCACAGGGGGCGCAAAGTTTCCAGGTTCTTCTTGGCGTCGGCGGTAAATACCACATTTTTGGCGCCGTAGATATTTTTGGCAATGGCCTCAATCTTTTCTTCTACCGACAAAGCCGTGTCGTAAATCGGCTTAAAGCTGCTGGGCTGCTCGCAGGCGCGAACAACGGCCTCGGCCAGCTCTACGCCGCCTTCGCCGCCCTTCATAAATACGTCCGACAGTGCAAAGTCGGCGCCCAAGGAGCGGCAGTAATCGGCAATTAAATCCAGCTCGGCTTGGCTGTCGGTGCCAAAGCGGTTAATGGCAACCACAACCGGCACGCCGTATTTTTTCATATTTTCGATATGGGCGCCTAAGTTGCACATACCCTTTTGTACGGCATCGCAGTTCTCGGCGGCCAAATCTGCCTTGGCAACGCCGCCGTTGTATTTTAAGGCGCGTACCGTGGCAACGATTACGATAGCGTTGGGCTTTAAGCCGCCCAAACGGCATTTAATGTCTAAAAACTTCTCGGCGCCCAGGTCCGAGCCAAAGCCGGCCTCGGTAATGCA
>CAZUJI010000228.1:0-3146 GCA_964620235.1 uncultured Eubacteriales bacterium | reverse complement strand
TGTTGCTTTCATATATAAATTCTCCTTTAAATTCAAATCGTGATACTATTATTTGTTAAAGGTGGGGAATTATACTGTTTGGATTTACTTTTAATATAAAAAATGCTATACTGAATTAAAGGTGGTGCGAGGATGATTATTTATACAACCAAACTTCTTCGAGACAGATATAAACTGAATATGCCAGACGAATGTGTTAATAATTCAGAGATCATAAAGTCCGTTATCGTAAAAGAACACGGTGACCGTATGCTTGAATGGGGAGCGAAGTTGTTTTATTTCGATAGACGTAAATGCATACAACTTTCTCATTTTGCAAGCAAATTTACCCTATTTCTTTTTGATATCAAAGTAAAAGAGCTATCAAATATAGGTAACTATATTTGCGGTTATTTATATGATGTATATACCGATGACGAAAAGACATGCGAACTGCTTGAGCGCTATTTTATGAGCACTCCAATTGTTTGCTTTGATAAGCTTACGGACAAAAGCGCTATTTCGACACTTAACCGAACACAATCCGATTTTGCATTTGACGGATATCGTTTTTACGATTATATAGAAAACGGCATATTAAAAACTCGCCAAATAAACGAAGAGGTCAATACAAATTGGTTAGTAACGCAAAAAATTAACGGAAAAACAACCTATTTTCATCCAAAGGAAAGATTTCGTGAACTGCTTTGGGAGCGATATGCAATAATGAATAAAGCGAGGTGAAATTCACCTCGCTTTTACTATTCGTAGGGGAGGGGTTCCATCCCCTCCCGAAATTCAGGATGAAACCTTGCGGGAGGGCGCGGAGACCCTCCCCTACGTAAAATTTTCAAATGGTGTTGTTATTATCTGTATTTTGAGGAGATTTATACTGATTTTGTTTGCTTTTTTAGTTCTTACGGAAGCAAAAACATAGGGCTTGAACTATTTGTTTTTTAATTTCTTATTAAAATAATGTTTTGTTTTGGATAAATGCCGTATAAGATTTACTGCTCTACGTTGTGCAACGGCGCGGTCCAAACCGCCATTATATAGTTCATCAAACGTCCTATAGCTTCCGGGCATACAGGTATCGCAACCTGCTTGCAAACATTTCGCGTCGGTTTCGCCAACATTCCAATCGGTCATTATCCAACCCTGATATCCCCACTCGTACCGGCAAATGCCATCAAGCAAATCGGAATTTGCGGCGGCAAAGATGCCGTTTACCTTATTGTATGCCGCCATAATTGATAACGGATTTGTTTTTTGCAAAACATATTCAAATGAACGCAGATATAATTCGCGGGCGGTACGTTCGCTGAGTATGCTGTCGCCCGTGGTTCGCATATCTTCAGAATTATTACATGCAAAATGTTTCAGTACCGCATATTGTTTGGAAGGCGAGCCATCTGCAGTTTTTTGCACGCCATCTATAAAACTTATTGCAAGCTGAGCCGTAAGATATGGATCTTCTGAAAAATACTCAAAGTTACGACCTCCACGCACGTTACGGTGAAGATTAACACCGGGCGCGCAAAGACCGTTATATCCTATTCTGTCAAGGTCAACCGCTATTTCGCGCGCCATTTGTTCTATAAGCTCGCGATCCCAGGTTGCCGCTTGCGCCGTTACGCAAGGATAGTAAACACAGTCCCTGCCTGACAGCTCTTCGTCAGGCGGTAGCGGTGGCGGTACAAACGTGGTGGCTCGTACACCGTTTGGTCCATCCTGCATAACGGAAGACGGAATCCCCAGTGCGGTATTCTGATGAGTATGCGTTCCCTCGCCCTGAACAAGCGGGCCGGGGGATACAACACCAAGCTTCTTTTGCTTAGTAGAACCATCACCTGTAAGTAGCAGCGCCAACTGCTCATCATCAAGACAAGCGGCAAGGTCTTCGGCGGTACATTTACCGCTTAAAACGTCGTCAAACGTATAATTACCTGTTTTTTTGAGTTCTTCAAAAATCGGCGGATTGGTCAAATTGATGGTTTGAATTTCGCTAAAATCCGCTTCTAAACGCAAAATGTTTTCATAAACCGGGGGTGCGCAATCAGGCTTTATAAGTTCGTCAAATTTTTCTTGTGGTGTGAGTCTGTTAAGCACCTTTTTATAAACAAAAGTATCCTTAACGGTAACAACACAAGCGGGAGTTGTGCTTTTTGAATCTTTACCAATACGAACTATATAGTCACCTTTTTCAAGAATGAAGGAAGATGTTTCTTCATCATAAGACGTGAAGTCAAGCAAATCAACCTTGATTGTAACAATTTCTTCGTCGGTTGGCTTTAGCCATTTTGTCTTATTAAATCCGCAAAGTATCTGATAAGGCTTGTCGAGTTTACCGTCAGGAGTTGAAAGAAAACATTGAACTACCTCACGACCACGGTGGTTACCAATATTTTTGACCTTAACGTCTACCGAAATCTCGGTTTTATCTATTGTGCAAGACTGCGTTTCTAAATCAAAATCTGTATAGGAAAGACCAAAACCAAAGGGAAACACAACGTCTTTTTTAAAGGTGTCAAAATAGCGGTATCCCATATAAATGCCTTCGCTATATACGATTTTGTCGGTAGAAAAGCCCTCGTTTGTGTTGTAATCGTCGGCGGTTTTAGCCCAGCTGAAGGGCAATCTGCCGCAAGGCGCTACTCTCCCGTAAAGTATATCAGCCATGGCATACCCTGCAAGATGGCCCGGGAAAAAGTTGTGTATAATAGCATCAAAGTGATACGTATCAAGAAACGTCAAATCAAGTGCACACGGTATATTTAGTACCAATACCGTCTTTTTAAAGTGCTTTGTAACCTGTGCAAACAGTTTTTCTTCCTGCTCTGTTACTATATACTGGCCCCTCTCATTTTTTATATCTACCCCTTCTAATGCAAAGCGGCCGATAAACACTATTGCGGTATCACACGCTTTTGCCGCAGCCAAAACCTCCTCATCGCTAAGGCGTGCTTCCGGCAAAAAGAATTTGTGTAGATTATAAATGTCTTGAAATTTGTTAAGCGATGGATCGAGGTTGGCTTTTGAAATGTCACGGTATTTTTTTAGCAAAGGTTTATATACGTTGCCTAACTTTTCAAGGCCGTCGCAATAGGGCTGACATTTTACTGCCCATAAATCAGCGCAACCACCGCCGCCCTTAAAGGTATCACACT
>CAZUJI010000227.1:0-3152 GCA_964620235.1 uncultured Eubacteriales bacterium | reverse complement strand
ATACTATCGGTGTGTATTTCGGCTATGCAATCGCTTACTACAGCCTTTTCTATGATATCAAGCATGTTCTCATTATGGGACGTGTGACTTCGGGAGAAGGCGGTGTAATCATTCTTGACCGCGCTAACGAAGTTTTAAAGAACGAGTTCCCCGAACTCGCAAGTAAATGCGAACTTCACATTCCTGACGAAAAATCCCGTCGTGTTGGTCAGTCGGTTGCCGCTGCAAGTTTGCCTGAAATTAAGAAATAAGATTTTATCCCGCCTCCCTCTGACGAGGGAGGTGGATTTTTGCGTAGCAAAAAGACGGAGGGAGAGAAGGCGAAGAACTACCCCTCAGACGGCTGTCGCCGCCAGTTCCCCTGACAAGGGGCGCCGCCGAAGGATTTTACCCGTTTACGGGTGGGCGATATCCTTTGCACAACTGGCAGGCCAACAAAAAGCGCACCCCAGCGCCGCCAGTATTGGTTAGGGCATAGACCTGAAAACGAAAAACCAACCGCTATGCCGGTGGATATTTATTCAAACAGAGCAAAGTAACGGCGATTTTTTAAAGAATAAAGTATGGGCAGCAAGACTGCCCCTGCTCTATACCAAAAAACATACGATTTTACGAATAAATCATTCAATTTTACGATGCAAAATGTAAAAATCGTGCTATAATGAACAAAAGGGGGGAACACAGTGGACGTCATTTCCTTTCGTAGAACCAATATTATCAATTTGTTTATGGTGGATAAGCTGGTGGTCTTTTTCAGCTCGGTTTTGCTCAACGAAAAAGGTAATTTACCGGGCAAGCCCGAGCAGCACGACCATTATGAAATTTACTATATTGATCAAGGCTTTTTAACCCTGCTTTTAGACGGGGAGGAGGTCACCTTAAACGCGGGGCAATGCCTACTTGTGGCGCCCTTTGTGGTGCATCAGCAGATAGATCAAGCGGCGGGTACCGTTTTAAAATTCGGCGGCTTTGTCTGCCGCGGTAATCTGTTGCAATCTCTTTGCCAAAAGCCCTTTTTGCTCACCGAAGACGAACGCAACCTTTTTTGTGATTTGGTGGACGACGGCAGTCAGTGCTTTGAGCGCCTGCCGCAGCAAAGCAGCGAATTTGGGTATCGGGTTTTGCCCGGTGTTTCCCGTGGGCGGCTGCAGGCTTTAAAAAACAAGCTGGAGATTTTTTTAATCAAGCAAATCGAGTCCCGTATGGGCGGCAAGACCCCGCCGGGGCGCTCGTCCGTCGCAGACGCGGTTTACCACTATCTGACCGAGCACGTTGCCGATCGAGTTGCAATTTCTCAGATTGCAGAGAGCCTTTCCTTAAGCGCATCCTACATCAAGCAGGAATTTTCAAAAAAATACGGCCAAGGCATTATAGATTGCCTACTGGATATGAAGATCGACCGCGCCAAGGAATTGATGGAGGGGACTACCCTCAATTTTACCCAGATTGCCGATTATCTTTCCTTTGAATCGGAAAATCATTTATTAAAAACGTTTAAAAAGCGCGTAGGGAAATCTCCCAGCGCCTATCTTAAGGAGGTACAAAACCATGCGTAAAAAAATCAAGTTTGGTGCAGTTGGTGCCAGCGGAATGGGCCTGAACCATATTCGTTCCATTGCCCATCACCCCAAGATGGAGCTGGTGGCCATCTGCGACAAGAACCCCGAGCGGTTGGAAATTGCCAAGACCGAGGTGGATTGTCCCGCTTACTACACTGATTGGCACGATCTGATTAACGACCCCAACGTAGAGGCTGTGGTTCTTTGTGTTCCCGACCGTCTGCACGCCGAGATGACCGAGGAGGCGCTTAAGGCCGGCAAGCAGGTGCTTTGCGAAAAGCCTATGGCATTGACCATTGAGGAATGTGAGCAAATGCGCGCCGCCGAGAAGAAATACGGTCAGCGTTTAATGGTTGGTCAAATCTGCCGTTATGCTCCCGGCTTTCAGCTTGCCAAAAAACTGGTGGATCAAGGCGAAATCGGCGAGCTGTTTTACGTAGAGAGTGAATATGCCCACGACTATTCCAAAGCCCGTGGCGCCGACGAATGGCGTGTAGACCCCCTGCGCGAGCCCTTTTTGGGCGGTGGCTGCCACGCGGTTGACCTTCTGCGCTGGGTTGCAGGCGACCCCTCTGAGGTAACGGCCTATGCCAACCATAAATGTCTCACCGATTGGCCCATTAACGATTGTACCGTTGCCATTATGCGCTTCCCCAACGAGGTAATTGGTAAGGTATTCGTTTCCATCGGCTGTAAGCGGGAGTACACTATGCGCTCTTGCTTCTACGGCACCAAGGGCACCATTATCTGTGACAATACCAGCAACTTCATCACCATTTATAAAGCAGATATGAAAGAAAAGGTAGAGCTCTTTGGTGACTTCAGACAAGACTTTGCCATTCCCATGCACCTGCCCGTTAAAATGGCAAGCCACAATACCTATGGCGAGCTGGGCGACTTTGCTGAGTGCATCTTAAAGGGTGAGGCTGTTCCCACCTCCGCTTACGACAGCGAGCGTTCCGTAGCAGTTTGTCTGGCGGCGGCTCAGTCTGCAAGAGAAAAACGCTCCATCCAAATTGAATATCCCGCCGAATAAAAGAAATTTAAGCAAAAGGAGAGTATTATTATGCTTCAAGCCGGATTTGCACGAATGGACGTTACCCCGCCTTTGGGGGTATCGCTCAAAGGGTATTATATGGTTCGCATCTGCGACGGTGTATTGGACCCATTAGAGATCAATGCCGTTGCCTTTGTAGAGGACGAAAAGAAGGCCATTATACTCAGCGCCGATAACTTAGGTATTAAGCAGGCCGTTTGCGATGAGATACGCGATAAAATCTCAGCCGCCACCGGTTGTGACCGCGAGGGTATTTATTTTGCCTGTACCCATACCCATTTGGGCCCCGGAGTGGGTACCGTTATGGGCTTGGGCGGCTCTGTTACACCCCAGGACGATGCGTACGGCCCTTGGTTTATACAGCGCGCGGTAGACACTGCCGTTATGGCCTTTGACGACGTGGCGCCCGTTACAATTTCCTACACCACCGCCAACGTCCCCGACGTTTCCTTTGTCCGCCGCTATCTGATGAAGGACGGAAGCATCCGTACCAACCCCGGTTGGCAGAATCCCGACATCGACCGCGCGCTGGGAAC
>CAZUJI010000226.1:0-3201 GCA_964620235.1 uncultured Eubacteriales bacterium | reverse complement strand
TAATTTTGCGAACTACAAAATTATCAAATCGGGTGGTGGTATACTTGGTACGCACACCCATAGCACCGTCGGTCAGAGCCGAGTCGGTCTTGTCAAAAATCAGCTCGCCGTTCATAAAGGCGCGAATTTTGCTGCCTTCTACCATTAAGGTTAGGGTATAGGTTTTGCCCTGTTCTACCTTAACCGTATGGTTGGTGGTTATCATATGGCCGTTGGCGCGGTCGTATAAACGCAGGTAGCCCGAGCCGGTCTCGCCGTACAACAAGCCAAACTCATAATTGCCGCGAGCCACCAAAGAAATAATATTGTTCTCAACGTTGTGGCCCTCGGGAACCATATTGGTAATTACAATATCGGCCTGCACAACGTAGTCCTTTAAGGTTGCAAAGCCGGGGTTACCACGCAAGCTCAATTCGGTGTTGTAGCCAATAACTCTTTGGCCGTTTTCAAAGGTGGCGTCAACGTCACCCCAAGCCGCGCTGAACATAGATTCCTTGGTGTTAAAGTTGTCACTGTAATATATGCCGTTTTTGTCGGCGGTGGGGGGAACCACCCTTGCGCCAATACCGTTTTTCTCATCCTCGGTGGATTCGCGAACAACGTAATTGTCGAAAAATGCAGCAAAACCCAATCGGCGTACACCGGCGGTGCCTACGGGGTTGGCAGTGCTTTCTTTGCTTACCATCAGTTGGTCACCAATAAAGCCGTAGATTTGGTTGCCGTTTACCACCAGACGAATACGATAGGCCTGATTTAGCGAGAAGGCAAAATCGCCCCTGGCCAACTCGTCGCCGTTGGTGTAATCGTACAAACGGTAGCTGTAGGTGCCGTTTGAAGTAATGTACAAGCCAAAACCAAAGCCGCCGCTGGCAGAGGTGGTGCGCGCCACTACGCCGGCCAGCTTACCCGAGGCGGTGGAGGGCTCACTGTCAGACAGCGTTACCCAAGCCTCTACGGTGTAGTTTTTCAGCTGCAGCATATCGGCGCGGTTGGTCAATGCGGCACCGGCAGTTTTATACATCATTAACTGACCGTTTTTCAAGGTTTGATTTGCATTCCAGCCCTTGTTTACAAAATCGCCGGTAGAGAAATCATCTTGATAGTACACACCCTCGGGGTAGGTGTAGGTGGGGGTATCTTCCCCACCGCCGATGGGAGGCAACGGGGTGGTAAAGGTGTCAATTTCGTCAACCGTTACGTTATCAAAATTTGCCTTGTCGTTGGTAGCGCGCAAAGCAAATGCACCGCTGGCCCAGGTATCATCGGTCATATCAAAGGCCAGATACCCGTTGATAAAGCATTTAATTTTATTACCAATAACCTCGGCGCGCAACGTATAGGTGTCAAAAAGGTCGTCGTTGCCCTCACCCAAAATATCCTTTACCAGCACCATATTGCTTGAAGAAATAGAGGGCGCGGTGCCGCCACGCTCATATAAGCGAACGTACAGGGTATCCTTTTCCATCCCCGAGCCGTTTCGGCTCCAGGTAAGGGTAAACTCGTAGCCTTTACCGGTAGTGCCGGTTTGGTTTACCGATTGGGTACGAATACTAATGCCTGCGGTGGGTTGATTACCGTCGGTGTTGGTGTTTACCAAGGCAACGTCGGCCTGCACCGCGTAATTGGTTAAGTTTTTCGCTGCAGCGGTATTTACCCAGTTAGAGTTACCGCCACTGTTTAATTGGTACACACCGTTAATAATGCTGCCGGTGTTATACGCCCAATCTGCGTGTAGGCTGCCGGAATTGAAGTTATCCTCAAAATGGAATTTGCCGCCGGAGCTAATGTCGTTAGAAGAGGTAAAGCCGGAGGAAGCCTCGGAGGATGACGCAGCGGAAGAGGTAGCCGAGGAGGTGTTGCTTTGCTCTTGGGCTACGGTAACCTTAAAATTGTCGTAATATGCCGAGCCGGTAGAGCCGGCTACGCGAATTGCGGGTACGCCCGTGGGGCAGGCGGTATTGGTTACGTTAAACACCTGCACACCGTCTACGTAACAGGTAATTTGGCTACCCTTAACGGTGATTTTTAAGTGATACTCGTCGGTAGCAGCCTTTTGAATACCGAACTGCGAAACGGGGGTAATACCGCCCAAAATCTCGTTGCCCTGCACCTTGCGCAGGCGAACACCGGGCACCGAGTCGGCAAGCGCAATACCAAACTCGTAGCCGTCGCTTTTTGCCGAGGCCATACGTACAATCACACCGGCAAAGGTATTCGAGGCATACTCACCAAGCTGCACGTTGGTTTCTACGGTGTAGTCGTTGGTGGTGCAGTTGGCGTAGTCGAAGTAGGCGTTGTATTGCGCAAGCGTACTTATATAGTTGTAACGATTGTTGACAGAAGGCCATTTTTTTACGTGCAGCCTGCCGCCCTCAATGGCACCGGAGGTATCGTTGTCCCAACCGTAGTCTGCTTTGTGTTGGGTTAGAGTGCCGCTGTTAAAGTCGTCAAAAAACAGATAATCGGCAGGTGCAGACGTGGTAGAAGAGACCTGGGAAGAAACAGCAGAAGACGTGGGAGCGGAAGATGCCTCACCTGCCAGGCTGGTTACAACAAAGTCAGAATACCACATAGGTAATACGCCGGAGGTGGTAGCTACACCCGGCATACCGCCCGTAGCGGTAATACCGGTATAGGTAAGCAGCAGTTCACCGTTCAGGTAACCCTTTACGGTATCGCCTTTTACCTCAATTTTTAAGGTAAAGGGCTGACTTAAATCAATTTCAGGAGAAATAGGAACCAAATCCCCCAGCTGGCCATCGCCGCCGCGCTCGTACAAGCGCAAGCTTTGGGCCTTAATGTTGGTGGTGGTTGAGGTCTTGTCTTTATAGGTTTGATAAACGCCAAGCTCTAAGCCCTTATTCGCCTCAGGCGCATAGGCCACAACCGCCGGGGTAACGGAACTGGAGCTTGTGCCGATTCGATCAACAGAAGTATCCATTTGAATCGTAGCCTGCACGCTGTAGTCTGACCAATTTAAGGTGCTTTGCCCGTTTACGGTGGCAACGTAGTTACGAAGCCGTTTGTTTGAGCTTGAGCCGTAGCAGGTATGCATTCTGCCGTTTACCACCTCATAATCATTGAGCCAACCGCGGTCGGTCAGGCCGGTGGAAGCGCTAAAATCGTCGGCAAACAGAATTTCCCCTGCGGCCGAGCCGGAAATGGCGATAATTCCGACCGAAAGCACTATAGAAAGTACAA
>CAZUJI010000225.1:2487-3211 GCA_964620235.1 uncultured Eubacteriales bacterium | reverse complement strand
AGCCTGCACGGTCGTAAATGACCTTAGAGGGGCGTTGGCTGGCGCCCTTTTCTACAAAATAAACACCAACACGGTCGCCGCCGCGGGCAATATAACCGGTGTTTACGCCAAACTCCCGCAGAGAGTTAACGGCCATTTGGCCAATCTCGTGGGCGGGGAATTTGCTGACAAAGTGGGCATCTAAGCCGTAGTTTGCCAAAGACACGGCCACGTTGGCCTCACCGCCGCCAAAGGTGGCTTGAAAATCCTTAGCCTGCAAAAAGCGCAGGTAGCCGTGGGGGGCCAAACGAAGCATTAATTCACCAAAGGTAACAACTTTTTTAGACATAGTCCATTCTCCTTCAATTTAATCGTTATTATTAGTATAACATAAGAATTTTGGGTTGTCTATAACAAAAATATGCAGAAATTGATTGATTTTTTGAGCATAGAATAAGCGCCCTATCGTTTGATAAGGACGCTTTTGGGTAAAAGTTAGATAGAGGTAACCTGCTCGTTGCTGATCATAGGAATACCGGCTGCTTTTAATACCGCAGCGCTCTTTTCGTTATCCTCTACACGAATGATAACAAAAGCGGCGCCGTTTTTGGGGTTTAAAAAGGCGTACATATACTCCAGCTCTACGTCGGCCCTGGTGAGCACCTGCACAACCGTATTTAAGCCACCGGGTTGGTCGGGAATCTCAACGGCAATAACGTCGGTCAAGGATACGGCAAAGCCACTC
>CAZUJI010000225.1:0-2477 GCA_964620235.1 uncultured Eubacteriales bacterium | reverse complement strand
GCCACTCTCTTTTAACAAAGCATAGGCTCTTTGCGGGTCATTTACAATCAGGCGTAAAATACCGTAGTCGGTGGTATCGGCAATAGAAAGTGCGCGAATGTCGATATTATGGCTTTGCAGCTCCCCTGTAATTTCAGCCATTTTGCCCTTGCGATTTTCTACAAAAATAGATAATTGTTGAATATACATAATTGCGACCTCCTTTTAAATATTTCGGTTATCAATAACCCGTTTGGCTTTGCCTTCGGAACGGGCGATAGACTTGGGCTCTACCAAGGTGACCTTGGCGGCGATATTTAAGGTAGATTGCAGTGCACCGGCAATCTTCTTCTCAACCTTATGAATCTCTTTGACCGAGTCGGACAGATTCTCAGGCGGCATTTCTACCTTGACCTCAATGGTATCTAAGTTATGCACACGGTCTACGATAATTAAGTAGTTGGGCTCCATCCCCAGTTGGGTCAGCACGTACTCAATTTGCGACGGGAACACGTTAATGCCGCGGATAACCAGCATATCGTCGGTACGGCCCTGGGGTTTTTCCATTTTAACCAGGGTACGGCCACAGGCGCATTTTTCACGGTGCAGGGCGCATACGTCACGGGTGCGATAGCGCAGCAAGGGCAACGCCTCTTTACCAATGCAGGTAAATACCAGCTCGCCCTTTTGGCCGTCGGGCAGAACCTCACCGGTTTCGGGGTCGATAATCTCGGGGTAGAAAAAGTCCTCACACACGTGCATACCCGACTGCTCGCTACACTCGTAGGATACGCCGGGGCCGGCAATTTCGGACAGACCGTAAATGTCGTAGGCCTTAATGTTAAGCAATTTTTCAATATTCTCGCGCATACCCTCGCTCCAGGCCTCGGCGCCGAAGATGCCGGCGCGCAGGGGCAATTTAGAAGTGTCGATGCCCATATCGCGGCAGGTTTCACCGATATAAGCGGCGTAAGAGGGTGTGCAGCATAAAATATCGCTGCCGTAGTCTTGCAGAATTTGCACCTGACGGGCGGTGTTACCCGAAGAAACGGGAATGGCGGTAGCACCCAGCATCTCGGCACCGTAGTGCAGGCCCAAGCCACCGGTAAACAGACCGTAGCCGTAAGAAACGTGGATATAATCCTCACTGGTGCCGCCGGCGGCCACGATGGCGCGGGCTGCGCCCTCAGACCAAATGTCAATGTCGTGCTTGGTGTAGCCAACTACCGTTTGCTTGCCGGTAGTGCCCGAAGAGGCGTGAATACGGACCAAATCTTTTTTAGGTACGGCAAACAAGCCAAAGGGGTAATTGTCCCGCAGGTCGGTTTTGTAGGTAAAGGGCAGCTTTACGATATCGTCGATGGTTTGGATATCCTCGGGCTTTAGGCCCATTTCGTCAAACTTTTGGCGGTAAAAGGGTACGTTTTCGTAGCAACGCTTTACCGTTTCGCGCAGGCGTTTGGATTGCAGCTCGCGCATAGTTTCGCGGTCGGCGCACTCCATTTCTTTGTTGAAATATTGCTGGCTCATAGAATACACACTCCTTATTTTTTATAGGTATATCCCAAGTCAAAGGCTTTCAGGTTCATATCACAGAACTTGGGAGGTACACTCTCGCGGATGGTTTCTTTCCACTCCTCGGGAGAAATATCCAATTGTTGGGCCATAATGCCCACCAAAACCACGTTTACTGCCTTGGCAGAGCCAGCCTGCATGGCCAAAGACAACGCGTCAGCAGCGATAAAGCGGTCTACCTGAGCGGCCAAGGCCTCTACTACCCCGGCGGGGTATTGGGCGGCGCCGTTAATCACCGGCATAGGGTCAATGGTCTGGGTATTTACAATTAAGCAACCGCCTTTTTTAAGGCAAGGCAACCAACGGGCAGCCTCTAACTGCTCAAAGGCCAAAATAACGTCGGCCTGACCCTGCTCAATAATGGGCGAAGCCACGTTTTCACCGTAGCGCACGTAGGTAACCACCGAGCCACCCCGTTGGGACATACCGTGCACCTCGCTGACCTTAACGTCATAGCCCTTTTTAAGCATCATATTGCCCAGCAAACGGCTGGTAAGCAGGGTACCCTGCCCGCCAACGCCGACAATCATAATATTCTTCGTCATCTTACTGCACCTGCCCTTCTTCAATGGCGCCCTTGGGGCACATTTGCATACATACACCGCAGCCTACGCACTGGGTAAAGTCTACCACAGCTTTATTCTCTTTAAAGCTGATAGCAGGACAACCAATGCGCATACACATTTTACAACCGATGCACTTGTCGGGGTTTACCTTAACGGACGGCTTGTGCTTTACGGTTTTGAGCAACGCGCAGGGACGGCGGGAGATAATTAAAGAAGGCTCATCGGCGGCCACCTCGGTGCTGATAACCTCTTTTAAGGCCTTCAGGTCGTAGGGGTCTACCACACTGACCCGTTTAAAGCCGCAGGCCTTAGCTAATGCCTCTAAATCTACGGCGCTGGTGGGGTCGCCCTTAATGG
>CAZUJI010000224.1:2064-3224 GCA_964620235.1 uncultured Eubacteriales bacterium | reverse complement strand
TGACCGTACAGCTTGCCCCAAACGGCTTTACCCCAACCCGTATCTGACAAGGTGAAGTGGATGCCGTCGGGCTTAACGCAATGCCAATGCTTGGCCGTCATTAAATGGCCCAAGGAATACATATGGTTATGAATAACCATTTTGGGGTAGCCGGTAGTACCCGAGGTAAAGTACATCAGCATCGGCTCGGTGGCCTTGGTGTCTACACGCTCTAAGGTATCGTCGGCTTGGTCTAATAAATCGTCAAAGGACAAAAAGCCCTCGGGAATCTCGTTGGCTTGGCGCTTGTCTTGCTTACCGTGGGCCAAAAGCATAGTTTTAACGCTGGGGCACTCTTTGGCAGCGGCGGCCACGTGCTGCGAAACCTCGCCGTCACTGGTGCAGATGATGGCTTTAACGGTAGCCGAATCAAAGCGGTACACGAAGTCTTTTTTAGTAAGCAAGTGTGTGGCAGGAATAGCAACTGCGCCCAATTTATGACAGGCCAAAATCGCAAACCAGAACTGGTAGTGGCGCTTAAGCACCAGCATAACCATATCCCCTTTGCCAATGCCCTGGCTTTTTAACACGTTGGCGGCCTTGTTAGAGTACCGCATAATGTCGGCATAGGTAAAGGTGATTTCACGGCCCTCGTCGTTGGTCCAAAGCATGGCGCGGCGGTTGGGCTCGGCCTTGGCAATTTCGTCTACAACGTCGTAGCCGAAGTTATAATTTTCTTCACAATGTAATTGGAATTTTGTTAAACAGCCTTTTTCATCAAAAGCCTCATTTACAAACCTTTCGTTAACGTTTAACATTTTATATGTCGCGACCTTTCAAAAATCAAGATAATGGGCGCATTACGACACTTAAAAAGACAGCATCCTGCCCGCCGACGGCAATCATACCGTGGCCGTTTTGTGAATCGTAATACACGCTGTCCCCCGGGTTGAGGATTTCGGTGTGTCCGTCATAAGCGAACTTAATGCTACCGCTGATAACGTAGTCAAACTCTTGACCTTCGTGGGTAGAAAGCGCAATGGGACGGTCCTGCTCCTCGGCAATATACGGTGCCGTAACTAAAAACGGCTCCGAAATCTTGTCTTTAAAGGTGGGGGCTAAATGTTCGTACTTAAAGCTGCGGCGGCGCTTAATGGGCAAGCCTTTGCCTGCGCGCACAA
>CAZUJI010000224.1:0-2054 GCA_964620235.1 uncultured Eubacteriales bacterium | reverse complement strand
GGTTAAAATTTCAATCAAGTCTACACCGAACCGCTCGGCACATTTATATAAAAATGTGAACGAAAAATCTTCCTGACCGCTCTCGAGCCGAGTATATTGCTCTACAGAAACGTCTGTAGCTTGTGCCATAGCCTCAACTGAGAGCTCCATAATTTCGCGTAGCGCCCGTATTCGCTCTGCAATTTCAATAATTTGGTTCATAAAAACACTCCTTTAAAAAATTATATTGTTACAACGCATAAGCACCAAAATTACGCCGTTTTAGGCAAATTCGGATTTTGTGTTTGCTTAATTTGGGCGCCGTAATAAATGAATTTAAACGGTATTTGCAAGGTCTAAGATTTGCTTGGGATGGGAAACGATTTGCTTTGCGCCGCTGGACAAAAGCTCCTCCTTGGTGCGAAAACCCCAAAGCACACCCACGGGGATATTGCCTGCATTAGTGCCGGTGAGCATATCTACGTCAGAATCGCCCACGAACAAGCACTCTTCGGGGGCAACGCCGAAATTATGCATAGCCTGCAGCACCTGCGCCGGGTTGGGTTTAATGGGTACCCCCTCTTTTTGACCAAAGGTAGCTAAAATTAAGGGACCAAAATACTCCCGAACCAACGCCTGGGCGGCGGCATCGTACTTGTTGGTAATAACGGCGGTTTTTATACCCCGGGCTTGCAGCTGCTCCAGCAGCTCTATTATACCGCTGTAGGGGCGGGTTTTGTCTTTGCTGTGCAGACCGTAATAGGCATTAAAGTGCACCCGCAATTTATGGGCTGCTTCGTCGGTAGAATGGCATGCCGGCAATGCTCGCAGCAGCAAATTGTGTACGCCGCTGCCGACAAAGTATTTATATTTTTCCAGTGGGTGGGTTGGATACCCCTCTTGCTGCAGGGCAAAGTTTACGGCATCGGCCAGGTCCTCTAAGGTATTTAACAGAGTGCCGTCTAAATCAAAAAGAACTGCCCGTATCACTAAACTTTCACCTACAATACGGTAATTTTAAACGAGATATCAAAGGTTTCGCCGGGTTGCAATGAAATAATGCCCCGTTTGCGGGCCAAAATCGAATCCTCGGTGGTTAAGGCGGCGGTAGAGGTCCAAGGTTCAATGCACAAATAGCTTGCATTGGGCTTTTGCCAAATCCCTAATTAATCAAAGCCTTCAACTGCTACCTCAATACCGTGGCCACTATCGTTATGGAACAAAGCCACCTTGCGGGATTGCAAATTCTCTAACACTAATGCATCTTCTAAGAAATAATCGTGCTTTAAGGCAAGGGTGCGAGTGCCGTCTAACGCGGGGCGACGACGAAGCGGATCGATTTGCCGCAGCTCTTGATTAATGCGGGGAGAATCACAATGCTCTACCTTATCAAAAACCAAAACGTAGTCTTCAAAATGCTCGCCCTCTTGCAAAGGCACGTTAAAGCCCGGGTGGCCGCCCAAGCCAAAGGGCATTGCCTCGGCCGAGCGGTTATGCACCTTAAAACGGCAAACCAATGAATAATCCACCAGCTCGTAGCTGA
The DNA here is from genome assembly GCA_964620235.1 of uncultured Eubacteriales bacterium. Taxonomy (GTDB): domain Bacteria; phylum Bacillota; class Clostridia; order Oscillospirales; family Acutalibacteraceae; genus CAZUJI01. The sequence goes on along the minus strand of CAZUJI010000224.1, from coordinate 532 downwards.
CGTCAAAGGTAAAATCAAAGGGGTAGGCTTTTTTTGTATCCTCGTTAGATTCCAAACGCAAGGTAACGGCATCCGAACGTGAGGCAACCTCTTTAAAGGTAGAGTTGCGGGCAAAGCCGTGCTGGTTGATTGCATACTCTTGCCCGTTGTGCAGGTATTTGCCACCCGGCATTGCGCCCACAATGGGAAACAGCACCGGTGCGCGCCCCGACCAAACCTCAGGGTTACCCTGCCAAAGGTACTCGATGCCTGCAGAATCCTTTAAAGAGCTTAATTCTGCGCCTTTGGGGTTGATTTCGGCAAAAAGTTTATTATTATACAATCTTGCGTTCATAAATAGCCCTCATTATGCTGTATTTACTTATAATTTTCTTATAATTATACCAAACTGATATTGAATTTCAACCCTTGGAGTAAATATTTTTACAATTTTTTTGAAAAGTTTCATCTTTTTAAAAATAATGCTTGCAAATTGACAGAATATCTGTTATTATAGTTTTTGCGATTGAAGATTAAAAGGAGGTGCAGACTC
>CAZUJI010000223.1:0-3227 GCA_964620235.1 uncultured Eubacteriales bacterium | reverse complement strand
AATAGATAAGCGGCCGTTGGATTGGTCGGCCTCTAAATAATCCCGGTCTAAAATCTCCTCGTTATACTCGGGGATATTCACCGTAAACTGGTAGTCGGGATTGCCCAGCACGTGTGCCTGCACAAAGCAAACCAGGTTGGCGTGCCAGGTGGGCAGGTAGGTTAAAAGGGTTTTATACCCCTGCAGGCCAAGCCAAAATGCCCCCGCCGTTAGGGCCGAAAGCAGCAGAGCCAGCGCCCGCTTGCGCCAGGTAGGGTCGGCAAGCCTTTTGCGCAAAAAGAACCAGGCCAACAGCGCCACGCTAAGGGTCATAGAAATAAAGGTGCTGCGGGAGTAGGTCAAAACAATGTGTGAGAACAGCGTTACCTGGCATACAATCAACACCGCCTTAACCCATTTGCGCTTTTGCTTTAGGGTCAGCAAAAACGAAATCAGCAAAAACAGCAGGCTGATGTAGGCCGAGTGGTTTAGGGTGTAAAATACGCCAAACAGGCGGTTTTCAATAAAGCCCTGGCGGTTAGAGCTGGCGTCGGCGCTTAAGGGGTTCACCACGTAGCGGTAGCCGATTTGGTTAATGTATTGGTAAAGCGATATGCCGCAGCACAGCACCCAAAAGCCCAGTAAAACGTAAAACAGGGTGGTAGCCCATTTTTTGGCCTCGGGGCTTTTTACGCGGTAGATGCAAGAGTACACCAGCACGTATTGCACCGCCGCCCAGCAAAGCTTAAAAATATTCTCTTTTACGCCATAGGACAGCACCCGCACCGAAGCCAGCGCTGCCAAGGCCAAAATACCGTATAAAAGCCACGCGTATTTGCCCTGCCAGATTTTTTTGGTGGTAAACAGGTCTACAACAATCAACCCGCCGCCCAGTATACCCAAATAGGTTTGCATACTGTAAATGGGGGTGGTGGCCAGCCAGGTCACAAAGGGCGAGATTTGCAGCAGCACCTGAAAGCTAATGGTAAAGGCCACGTATACCAATATGGCAAAGTCCACCAGCGCGTATTCTCTTTTTGGTTTTAAAATATTCGTCAGCCATTGCGGGCAGGTGTGCCCGCGGCGCGCAAGAAGCTCCATATTCAAAATCCCTCTATTACTATTTTGCTCTTTTTTTGTTTATAAACTGCTTTGCAATGCCCAGCAGCTGCTTGAACTGCACCGTGCGGCAGGTAAGTGCCAGCCAAAGGGCGGGGAACACCACGCACACCACAACCAACCGCAGCAAAAAGGTAACCATCGTATTCCCGGGGAACAGCTGCAGGCAAATGCCGCGGCAAAGCACCGCGCCTACAAGGTTAATGGCGGTGTAAAGAGCAATGTGCTTTAAATAAACCAACCAACTGCGCTTAAATAAGTGCTTGTACAGCACCTTGGCCTCCCAAGGGAAGTACACCAGCAGCATTATAAAAACGGTGGGCAGCAAAACGCCGTTGATGTTGTTTAACAGCTTAACCATTACAATACTCAGCACCAGCTTTAAGGCCATAGAAACGTAGGGCTTTAACCAGTCCCGCGTCCAAAGGCCGGCGGCGTCACGGTAGGTCAGCTGCATAATGCGAAACATCCAGGTGTAAAAGAACAGGGTAATACAAATAATAAAGCTCTCGTCCAGCAGACCCTCGGCGCCAATCCAAATGCCGCCCACAAAGGGCTGAAACAGGCACAGCATACAAGCGGCGCAAAAGCCGATGAGCGCTACCCAGCCGTAGGTCAGGCTTAAAAACAGGCTGTGGTTTTCTTCCTCAGAGTCTATAATCAGCTTGTTGCCGATACCGGCCAAACAGCCGTTGGTAATAATCTCTACCACGCCGTTTACAGCGGTAATAATGTAGTAGTAGTTGCTGTAGAGCGCCTGGGTGGAAAGACCCAAAAACGACGAGATTAAAATGCTGTCGGCATTGACCATTAGGGTGTTGCCGATTTTATGGCCAAACAGCGTTTTAACCCGGTGAAAAATGGCCTGCTTGCTTTTTTTGTCGGGGTCGCCCACGCAGCGAATGTGGGGGTACTGCCTTTTGGCCTCAAAATATAAGGCAATGCCGTTAGGTATAACAAACAAGGGCAGGGTAACCAAATAGGCGTAGTAGTTTTTAAATACCGCCAAAATAAAAATCTGCACCGCGTATTGCACCGCGTACCGCAGCACCATAATTTTCAGGCGGGAATCCTCTCGCTGGTAGGCCGAGAAGATGGCGTTTACGTAGCCGAACAGCCAATAGTCAAACACCGTGGCCGAAAGGTACAGCCCCCACATAACGTACAAGTTGGCGTCGGGCGGGCACTCGTTACCCACCAGCTGGGGCAAAAAGGGCATAACCGCCAAGCCCATGGCAAAAATCACCGTACCGATTAAGCGGTAGATTTTGCGAAAGAAGTTCATCATCGCGCATATCGCGGCGTGATCCTCTTTGGCTACGGCGGCGTACATCGTGTACACCAGCGAGCTGCTAAAGCCTAAGTTGGCTAAATTCAGCACCGTTAAAATAGAGTTAAACAGGGTGTTTAAGCCGCTGTACTCCATACTGATGTTTTTAATAATAATGGTTTTGATTACAAAGGGGCCTATAATGGCCAGGATGCGGTATATAATGCCCCACAGCATATTGCGAAAGGCGTTTTCAGTTCTGGCAAGTTTCATAGGTTGCTGTATAGCCTCCAATAAAAAATCTACTTATTTTTCCCAGCCGCAGGGGGTGGGGAACTTGGCCTGCAGCGCCGCCGAGATTTTGGCCTGCTCGGCTTCTAAATCACAGTCGCTGGGGTCGTCGTTAATGCAAACCACCTTGTGTTTTTGGCTTTGCAGGGCGGCGATAATGGCTTCGGCCGAATCTGCACCTACGGTGTAGTAGCGGCTGTTGGGCTTGCCGGGGGTAAATTGCCCCTGTATTAGCCGCCAATAACGGAACAAATATTGATTTACGTCCTCGCGGCTGCGAAAACGGTTTTTGCAGGTGCGCTCTAAGTCGGCAGGGAAGGCCTCCCACACCTGTTGCAGGGTTTGCTTACAAAAGGGGATGCAGGTGTGAAAGTTTTTAAACCCCGAGAATAACCCACCGGGCAGCAGGTATAGGTTTGAAAGCAAATGCTTACCGTATTTAAGGTTAAACCATTTGCCAAAATGCTGCCGTATCACCTTGCGTTTCGAAAAGGTCATATTCAAGCAGCCCAGCATATTTAAATTGATGTAGGGCATAAAGCTGAAATTATCGGCCACCCGCACCACG
>CAZUJI010000222.1:2172-3247 GCA_964620235.1 uncultured Eubacteriales bacterium | reverse complement strand
CTTTAATTTTTGTCACGAGTTCAAGGCACAGGCTATTAAAGCGGCTCTTACTCCCAAAAAGAAAGGTATCCACATTTTCGTCCACAATTAGCTTTTCGATAATTTCATTAAGTTTCAATTTTAATTCTTCGGTTTCGTTTATCGTTCTATGACCGAAAAAGCAGGCAGTATTTTCAATACACATAATCCATCTCTCACTTTATAGTACAAATGCACTTCGATTTACGCATTTTCTCTTTTAATTATACTTTTGCTCTAAATATTAGTCAAGTGCTCTATTGTGTATACAGTCAATCAAGCAAGGAAAAAGTATAATTATGTGCAGAGAGGATGGTGTCTATTTTATGGGTAAACAAATAGATTTTAAGAATAGAGATAGATTTATCCAATTGGGAATTGCCATTGCTGCTTTACGCAAAATGCGTGGGATGTCACAAGAACAGCTTGCAGAAAAATCAAACGTTAGCCGTTCACATATCAGTGCTATTGAAGCACCCGGTTTGGTTCGTCCGTTCTCTTTAGATGTGTTTTTCAATATTGCGGATGCGTTAGAAATAGACCCTGCTGACTTGATTAACGCAACAGTGTTCCCGGATAAGATTCTAAAAAACAAAAAATAATTTGTAGACAAAATGAAAAGGAAGCACGAAAATCTCGTGCTTCCTTTTTTACGATAATTTAGATAAAAACCGGCGGACACGCTCGCTTTGGGGGTTGACCAAAACCTCCTCGGGGGTGCCCCGGGCGGCAATGACGCCACCGTCCATAAAGATAACCTTGCTTTTCGTTTAGGTATGTATATTTACGCAAATTCCAGGCAACGCTTGCGGAAGTGGAGATAATTCTTAAGGGATACTTCCTCGGGTACACCGTGGTCACAGGTCGGCAAATAGCCGCCACGCTTTTGCATAGCCGGGAAAATGCGGTCGATCATTTCATCAATCGCTGCCGGGCCCTGGGCAAGAACACGCTTATCCACACCGCCGGAAATACGAAGATCGGGGTACATTTCACCGATTTTAACAACGTCACAGCCCGAGGCCACCTCAAAGGGATTCATCGCCGACAAACCCAA
>CAZUJI010000222.1:0-2162 GCA_964620235.1 uncultured Eubacteriales bacterium | reverse complement strand
CACCGGCACACAGTAGCCATCGGTATCCACTTCGAATCTTATCTGACGATTCGGATCCAGCTGACGACGGCGCATATTGGTCAGCAGCTGCTGATAATAGGGTAACAAAAACTCACGAATCATATCCGGAGAGATCAACGGCCCACTATTGTAGCAGATATCCTCACTAATAAACAACGAATCAATCGAAACCGCTTTTTGATGCCGTGCAATAATATTGTCAGCCAGCGTAAACCACTGCTCCATACAAGCGTGAATCAGCTCAGGGTTATCGTAGACCATATACATCAGCTGCAAGGGCCCCATAAGGGCGCGCAGATACTGACACCCGCCGGCCACTCTTTGCCGTATAAACATACCCTGCTTTGCCGCTTTGACCGCCTCGGGAAGATATTCGTCCATAGCCTTCTGCCTTTCCGGCGAGTTTGGATCCATACGCCAACGGCAGTTTTCCTCCCAGGTTTTCATATCCTTCACCGGATGATCCACGTATTCGGGCATAAAGCCGTCACGTCTTCCTTTAAAGAAAAGCACCGAGCGCCCGGCGTGGTCCTGCACCAGCTCGTATTTGCCCCGGTCTTCCAGCACCTTTCTCTCAAAGTAAGGCTCAAATTTTGTCTCGGTCCAGCCCAGGGCGCGCAAGTCGTACCGACCCTGTGGGTCGAAACCAAACAGCGCATCCAGGTCTGCATCTTCCGCCAAGCCTTCTTCCCGCTTCCATTTATCCAGCGAATAAAATAACATTTCTTTCTGATAGAAGCCGGCGCCCGGAACCATATTGTAATAGTCCCAGATTTTTTTTGCGCCCTCACACATCTGTTCTCTGGGAAGCATCCCGTAAATTCCATCGTTCATTTTATAGCACCTCCGTTTTTCTGTATTTAGTGTAATGTCAATCTGTAGAGAAATCCATACTTATAACGGAAAAAATATGGACTTTTCGGCAAAATAGTGGTATACTGTAAACGTAATTTTAGGAGGTGAAGCCTATGCATGGTGTGCTGTCCAAGCGGGAAAAGGATATTGAAAGCCCATACGTTCATCTGAATGCCATTTGGTACGTCAACGCCAACGCCACCTACAAAGCCCACAGCAACGGTGCCCCGGCATCCCGCTATGTGGCGGTTCGCACTTTGTCCGGTCGCGGCAGTTTGACGTTAAAAAACGGCATGGACTTTTCCCTTTCTGTCGGGGGACTATCTATTTTTGAAGAGAAAGAGATAGTGCATTATGCTGCCGCGCAATGCGGTTGGCAGTTCTACTGGTTTAAATTTAGCGCAGAGGACTGGATACTCCCCCTGCTCAACCAAACGAGCACTTTGCCAATTAGCGCCCCGGAGTGCTCAGAATTGGAGCGGTGCTTTTTTCTTCTCAAACAGGGCAGCTTATGGGAAACCGCAGCGGCAGAGGCTTTGTTTGTACATCTAATGGCGGACTGGCAGATGCGTATTGCCCAGACACACGGCGCTAACGAAATGTTTTACAATTTTTTGGTGCTTTTGGAAAAGGGTCACAAAGAGCAGCTGAGCATTACGGAATTGGCCCGTGAAGCCGGTATGTGTGAGCGCAGCTTTCGAAATGCAGTTCACGCAGCCACCGGACTTTCACCCAAGGCATATATACTAAAAAACGAAATGGTGGCGGCAATGGAGCTTTTGCGCACCACCAATATGACCGTTACCGAAATTGCCTACCATTTTCAATATTCCAGCCCATTCTATTTCAGCCGGGTATTCAAACGATATTACGGCATATCTCCGCAACAGGTGCGCACCAAACAAAAATAAAAAAGACGGTTCGTAAGGATTGTGTTCCAAAGAACACAATCCGGCGATATAAACCCCTTATGGGATTTGCGATATGCGCGATGCGTGCGATATATCTTCGATACGATATGCCCTGCGGGCCGCGAGGGGATTTATATCATATCGCAACCGACCAAAGCCGGTTATATCGCGTTTGCGAAGCAAACATATCGCGCCGGGCAAAACAAGGAATATCGCCAAAAAAATTTATATTTACAAGTTCCATATTTTTTACAGAATAAAGGACAGAAAATGCTTACACATTCTCTGTCCTTTTTAATATGTCCTCTATAAATTTTTTACGATAATTTAGATAAAAACTGGCGGACACGCTCGCTTTGGGGGTTGACCAAAACC
>CAZUJI010000221.1:0-3248 GCA_964620235.1 uncultured Eubacteriales bacterium | reverse complement strand
GGAATAAGCAGCAAATAAAAATCGGTTTGTTGCCGATTACATAAAAACAAGTTTTTACAGATTTTTGCTCCCAAAACCGCTTCTACTTGGCGGCAAGCCTCCATAGTCTCGACCACAGGATGGTCAACTCTGGCATAACAAATACCCAGATTATCTAAAAAATCGTAGCAACGAAGCTCTTTCGGTAATCGCTCGGAACCGTCTTGCGGCCGACCTTGGCATAACTCTAACATAACTACTCCTTATGACCTTCTATATAATCCTCTAAAATCCCGGCAGCGCTTTTAACACATAAAACACAAGGGCGGGCTTTATAATACTTTTCGGTACGCTGCTCGGGGGTGCCGCCGATTTGACTGCCCTCACCTAAAAGCTCACGGCAGATCATCGAGCCGTTTTCTTCCTTAAATTTGGCAGCCAAGCCGCGAATCAGATCGTAGTGCTTAGCTTTGGTCTCGCCGGTTTCGGGCCCGGCATAACCGTATAATAATCCCGCCGCCATAAACATACCGCTGCAAGCGCCGCAAACCTCACGCATACGGCCCATACCGCCGCCAAAAGGCGCGGACAATTTCATTGCCGTATCTAAAGAAAGCCCTAATTCTTCGGCATAGGCGCCAAATACGGCTTGCGCGCAGTTGTAGCCGGATAAAAATAATTCCTCTGCTTTATTAGCGTAATTCATAATAAATTTACCTCTTTTCTTCGTTATATAATAGCATATTTATTGCATTTTTACAAGAAGAGATGTATAATGTTTGCATATAAAACTGAGGAGTTTACTATGATTTATACACTTACGTTTAACCCCGCAATCGATTACGTTATGCGGCTGAATGAATTTGCCCTTGGCCGTACCAACCGTTCGCAAAAAGAGGAATTCTATTTTGGCGGTAAGGGCATTAACGTGTCGGCGGTTTTAAAAGAGTTGGATATACCCTCTAAAGCTTTAGGGTTTGTTGCAGGCTTTACTGGTGCAGCCATTGAAAACGGTCTGCAAGCTATGGGCATTGATACTGATTTTGTGCATTTATGCAGCGGGAATTCTCGCATAAACGTAAAGCTTTATGCCGGTGAAGAAACCGAGTGCAACGGCCAAGGGCCCGATATTTCCATTAGAGCGTTAGATGCCCTGCTGCAAAAATTAGACACCTTACAAGCAGGCGATATTTTGGTTTTGGCGGGCAGCGTCCCCCACTCGCTGCCCGAAGACATTTACGAGCAAATTTTGCTTCGTTTGCAAAACAAGGGCGTACGCTACGTTGTAGATGCCACAAAAGAGCTTTTGCAAAACACACTAAAGTATAAGCCCTTTTTAATCAAGCCTAATCTACAAGAATTAGAGGAATTATTTGATTGCAAGATTACGTCCGAGGAGCAGCTTGCTGCGTTGGCGAGTAACCTGCAGGCTATGGGCTCGCAAAACGTGCTGATTTCTATGGCAGGCAGCGGCGCATTTTTATTAGATGCCGAGGGCAAGCAACAACGTATAGGTGTACCCTCGGGTACGGTGCAAAACTCGGTAGGCGCGGGTGATTCTATGGTGGCAGGATTTTTGGCCGGTTATTTACAAACAAACGACTACGCTTATGCGCTTAAATTAGGCACCGCCTGTGGCAGCGCAACGGCCTTCTCCCCCGGACTTGCCAAACGGGTACTCATTGACCTATTATTAGAGGACATATAAAGAAAAGCACTCGGAAAACCGGGTGCTTTATTACTTGTTTAGGTATTGGCTCAGGTAGTTTAAAACCCTCTTTTTATCGGCCGACCATAAGGGGGCAACTAAATCGCGCTTGGCGCCGTCGCCGGTAATGCGGTGTACAACCACCTCGGCCGGTAGCAGCGCAATGCATTTTTTAAGAATATGCGCGTATTCTTCTAAAGTCAGGCAGGAAAAGCGGCCTAAGGCATATTCTTTTGCTAAGTCGGTACCGCTTAACACGTGCAGCAGATGGAATTTAATACCGTTGGTGCCGGCCAAAACCGCTTGACGCGTGGTTTCAAGCATCATTTCTTCCGTTTCTCCGGGCAGGCCCAAAATAACGTGGGTAACCACTTCTATTCCCGCTTTTTTAAGCCTTTTTACTGCTTCAAAATAAACGTTTGTGGGGTACCCGCGGCGTATATACTCTGCCGTTGACTGATGCGCCGTTTGTAGGCCCAGTTCTACGCTTACAGGCTTAATTTGATTTATCTCGGCCAATAAATCAACAACTGCCTGCGGCAGACAATCCGGCCGCGTGCCTATGGCCAGACCAACAACATCAGCCGAAGAAATGGCTTCATAGTATTTTTGCTTTAAAACCTCTACCGGTGCGTAGGTGTTGGTAAAGGATTGAAAATAGGCAATATATTTACCGCCCGGGTTTTTGGCCTGCACCTTTTGCTTTGCCGCTTGCAGCTGCTGCGTAACAGAATCGCAAGTGGGTGCGGCAAATTCCCCGCCCCCTGCTGCCGAACAAAAAATGCAACCACCCGTACCTAAGGTGCCGTCGCGATTTGGGCAAGTAAATCCACCGTCAATAGACAGCTTATACACCTTGCAACCAAATTTCTCCTTATAATAAGTATTTACACTTTTATACATAGACTAAAACAGCTTAAGCACAAGCATAAAACCGGTAAGTAAAATCAAAAAGCCAAAATTAAAGGCCGAAAATACGCCAACGTAATAACCGGTTTTGCCCGGGTTATGGGAGCAATATTCTCTGAAGGTTATTAAACTGGCCAAGGATGCAATTAACGTACCAACGCCGCCGATGTTTACACCCACAAGCAGGTCTTGATAATTACCCGTAAATTGAGAAAGCAAAATAGCCGAGGGCACGTTGCTGATGCACTGGCAAGAAAATACGCTGAACAATAAAGTGTTTTGCTCTAAAAGCCCTGAAAAGAAATTTTGTACCACGTCAATGCGGGCCATATTGCCTGCAAAAATAAAGAAAAACACAAAGGTAAGCAGTAACGGATAATCCACCTTTTTTAGGGCGTCTCTATCCATAAACCACAAAACCAAGGGTATAACGGCCAAGCCGATCCAGTAGGAGATACCGCGAAATACAATAGCTATGGCCAACACAAACAAGGCTAAATAAACAATCGTTTTCCAAACGGGTAACCGAATGATACCGTCGCTTATTCGCATCGGCTCCGGTTTTATAAACAAACAGCATACGGTAATCAAAACAAACGATACAATAAATGGCGGCGCCCTAATGGCCATAAACTCGGGCTTGGGGATATTG
>CAZUJI010000220.1:0-3251 GCA_964620235.1 uncultured Eubacteriales bacterium | reverse complement strand
GTAATTGGATCGGATACCTTAGTAACACTCCCCTACTTAAATACAAAATGGTATACCCAAGCCGTTATTTTTACGCCTAACGTTATCGCCCATTTGCCAAACAAATAATATAATACTCCTGTAAGTAATTCACGACCAAACGGACTAAGGAAATTATTGATAATACAACGTGCGTGACGAATACTATCACCGCATACAGATATAACATCACCAACGGCGTTACCAAATTCTGTTGCATCAATGTATTGTACAAAAGGCAATGCAAGAACAATAGCAAGCATTGCAACAATGCCAGCAACAAGCAATCCCCACTTAACAACATCACTCATTACTCGTCAGCACCTCCACTTTTTAAAGTGATAATATACGATATAATACTATACAATTCTTTAAAGCAAAATACAATAAGAGCAATAGTCGTTATCGCTTCAATAAGTGTCCTTACATTACTTGGTATGTATTCTCTGTAATACTCTCTTAAAGGTACAGCCATACGAGGAATAAGCGTTATTTCGTCAATGACACCATCAATTTTAGGTATATAAACACGTGGTATTATAAAATAACCTGCAGTAGAATTATTACCAAAAGCAGTAGCCAACTCTGCCAAAGGCTTTAAAAATCCTCGAGATTTATCTGCACCGCCCAATGCGTCAAGTGCACCATCTAAAGCATTATTACCACCAGCATTTGCTTTATTTTCTTCTATGTCAAGTACCGTTTGACCAACATATACGTTCCAATCAAGCAACTCAAAATCTGTTAAACCATCAACATAGATATTATAACTTATATCCGATACAAGACACTCCAAAGGAATAATATTGTAATAATACCTATAATTTGTAGATGTTTCTTGTGAAGTATATTTTACAACAACTTTATCATTGCCATCAATATCGCTAAAAAGCACTTCGTCGGCATCTTGTCGCATAATATCACCATTATCGTCATAATCAGCACGATAATATTGACCTACATCTGTATCACGTATAGTCCAGTTCATATCTGTTAAAATAGTATATTCGCCTAAAAATGCTCCTGGAGTACTTACGATTTTTTCAAGAGCATCAATACAAACCACTAAAGTAAACTTATTACCCACAAACATTTCACCATTAAGTTTTATATTCAGTTTTGTTCTACTATCACTTTGTTTTGTGGCTTGTATGCTTGCTATAATATCGTAGTTAATTTCATAGATATCTTTTATAAAAAAATCACCTTGGTACAAGTTACCATTAGGCACTACCGCAAAAGCTGTTATAGGTGCAACCGCAGCTACAAGCACTAAAATGCATATAACTATTTTTTTAAGCATTTAAATAATACCCCCTTAAAGAGTATTGCAAGAGTTAGTACACAAGTAATAGCACAAAGACTAAACGATGTAACACCCTTATATACAGGCAAGTCAAGGCTCTTCCCTACCCCATTATTAGAGTATACGTAGTATTCATTTGTAACGGCATATTCCCAAACACCATCTCTTTCTGCAACTGTATAATACGTGCCATAATTACCAGTACGACTAAATCTTAACTGTGTACAGTCTTTTGTTATGTTGTTGTAAATAAGCGCCGTAAACTCATTTTCATCCGTTTGCATAATAACGTAACTATCTACCATACCAACGCGATTGGCAACCAAATTTTGAATATCTGTTGAAGGGTTACTGTAACTTGACGTATATTGTGTTATCACTTAAACCACCCCTGAAATGCAGAAATAACCCTATCCCAAATCAAACCAACAACGACTATCATAAAGACATAAGGCAAAAAGCAAGCGAATCCATTGATAATGTTAATCATTTCTATGCACCACCTCTAAAGTATTGTACATTCTCATAACCTCTACAGCGGGTATATAGAACCGCCGTTTTGGTTCTTCCCCGGTGTAATTGCCTTTATCGTCATACAGAGCGCCGTCAAAGACTCTATACGAATACAAAAAATTAAGCATAGGCCGTCTACACTCATAATTCCACTTGGCCTGCTCGCGCAGACCTTTGGCACAACGTGTAAAGCGCTGACTGGTTCCGAGAATTACACGTCTGTTTTTGCGATTTTGGGACCATATCGCCATATGTGATACTGGCATATTTTTACTTTCTAACGAATTATAAAGTTTATCTATCTCGTCAATAATAAAAATTATACCCTTTTGGCCATTGTTGTATTTTTCAAAATCCTCAATGCCCCTAAAAGGGATACAAGGTAGGCCAAATACGCTTATATTTGAAACAATCATAACGTCGGGAAAGGCCTCATACATTTCACGAACAAGATGCATCATTAAAAGCGTTTTACCACTCCCCTGCGCGCCACTAAATGCCCAAATGCCGTCAAAGGGGAACTGTTTACCTTTTTTCAACGTGTTTTCTGCCAATACTGCAGGGATGTTTTTTATATTTAATTGCGGCTCAAGATATTCTGCCATATATTTAACTCCTTAATGCTAAACAAAGCGGTATTTTACTGTAAATGTAATCTGCTAAAATAGGAAAGGAGTGCCAATCATAGCCAATAAGGGAAGCAGCTACAAAAGGCACTCCTTTTTTATGGCCATACGGCCGCTGGACACAGGGGACAGAATGTATCAGTCCTTAAACTTTTACACCCTGTACCCCTTGGGGTTGGTGGCTTACAGGGAGCCTTTTTTCATAGCGCCGCTAACCTTGCGGGTAATAAAGCGGTATGCAAACCAAGCAATGGCTAAGGCCGCAGTAATACCCAAAGCAGCTACCAACACAGTACCAAGGTTGGCGGTGGTGAAATCAGACAGTGCGCCAGTAATAGTACCAATAAAGGTCGATAACTCAGTATTTTCCATTTTCGCTTACTCCTTCCGTTATTCTTCGGTATAGTTCAACTCGACCAGTGCTTGTTCGGCGAGGTCAAGAAATACCCTTTTTGTATAGGTGGGTGTCAATTGTAAATCCAACGCTACATAGGGTTTACCAGTCTTTTTACTAATCTCTTTAATCAATTTTACTTCCATTTTTTTCTGCTCCTTTAATTTTAAATTTATTTCAAAGGCCGAAGCCTAATGAACTACCATTCTGTTTCTAAAATATCGCCTAAATCTTTAATATCTTTATGCTCCCATTGGTATATATCGTTTAAATATTGCCGAATTTGACCATAGTGGAGAATGAAATCCCTACCGAAAATAAGACCGCACTCGTGTGTTGTTGCGCCTTTGAGCAACATTTCACAAGCAAGGGTAATATTGTCATATTCACTCTC
>CAZUJI010000219.1:0-3252 GCA_964620235.1 uncultured Eubacteriales bacterium | reverse complement strand
TGGAAATCAGGTTCGGATTATTCGTGTTTGCTTAAGCGGGCTAAGGACTGCTCTACCATTGCCAGCATACGGGGCAGGTGGAAGGGGCCTTTGAAGGAGTTGCCCTTGCAGGGGGGCCAGAGCGGCGTATTGTCTTTATGCAAATAGCCGTACCACTCGGGGAACTCGGGGTCGGCAAACTTCTCAAAGACGTATTTATCTACCTTTTTAAACCACTGGGCGTATTCTTCTTTGCCGGTTTCTTCATACAGGCGAATGGAGGCAATCAGCACCTCGCACTGGGGCCACCAAAGCTTCATATCCTGCTCTAAGGTTTCGGGCGGGTGGCCGTAAACGTCTTTAAAATACTCTAAGCCGCCGTTTTCGGTATCCCAGCCCCAGTCCATAGACCAGTTAAAGATATTTTCGGCAATCTGCATCAGCGATGCATCGTTAAAATAGCAGGCGTCGTCTAACAAAAACCAAGCCGCCTCGATAGAGTGGCCGGGGTTGACCACGCGGCCGCCGCTGTAATGGTCCTCAAAGCTGCCGTCTACACCCACACTCTCTAACACGGCCTTAATTTCGGGGTGGTAGAATTTGCCCGTAATCTCTTTTTGCAGTTTTTTAGAGATTTGCTTATACTTTTCGGCATTCTCGGGGTCGCAACGGCGCATAACCGCCGAAACGTTGAGCAAAATCATAGGCTCGGCAAAGGCAAGGGTCTGCCGTGTGTCGCCAAAGCTTTTGGGGGTGATTTTATAAGGGTCGGTGCTGCGGTCGCAGTAAATGCCGTATACAAAATCAAAATATTTGCGGGCATTGGCCAAGGCAGCCTCGTCGCCAAAGGCGGCGGCATACTCGGCGTTAGCGATGATATAAAAGGTCTCGCTAAAAAAATAGCGGCGCTTACGCAGGGGCGCGCCCTCGGCGGTTACGGTAAAAAACATACGGCCGTCGGCAGGGTCAATGCAATGGTCGTTCAAAAAATCAATGCAGCTTTTGGCGGCATTATACATCGCCTCGTTATAGCCGTACACCCCGCACAAATAAGCGTTGACCCAGGCAAAACGGCCTTGGAACCAAACACTCTTATCGGTAGAGGTCAGATTGCCCCTGCGGTCTACACAGGTGTACACACCGCCGTTTTCGGTGTCCACCGCGTGGTTTAACCAAAAGGGCATAACGTTGCCAAACAAATAACTTTTATATTTTTGACGGTACTGTTGCAAAGTAGCTTTATCCATAACTATACCTCCTGTTGCTTTAAGCCTTCAAAATATTCTAACACCTCGGCCAAGGCCTTGGCAATTTCTTGCTGCTTTTGCGCATCGGTGCCTTCGCCCTCTAAAATAGAAAGCACGGTGCCCTTAAACACCTCGGTACGGCCCAAGGCCAAATGGACTAAGTCGCGCTGCAGCTCACCTGTGGCGCCGTTGCAGAATTTGGTGCAGGCAAACACCGCGTCGCCAATGGCTTTGGCGCCGTAATCTATACCGGCATCTGCCCCAACGGTAATTGTGGGGGGAACCACCTTTTGCGGAGCCATAGGCGCTTGGGGTAGGGGTTGCTCTTGGTTTGGGCTCGGCTCTTGCACCACTTGCTCGGCGGGGGCAGACTCTTGCGCGGGCGGCTCGGGGGCAATTTGGGTTGCCTCTAACTGAGCCGTAAGGTCACCAATCAGACCTGTGGCCTGCTCTAACTGGTTTTTTACCTGCGCCAGCTCTTTTTTATAATGCTCGCTCACGCTCTTAGCCGAGGCCAAATCGGCCGACAAATTCTCACATTTGGCCAACAGCATTTGTATTTGCTGCTGCAGCTCCTTTTTGCGCACACACGTCGCCTCCTTATTGGCATACTCTTACTTATAATTATATAAAATGCCCGTACAAAAAGCAATCGTTTTTTTGCAAAGATATTTTGCAAATTCTCTTGTAAAACCGAGAAAAACGCGATATAATAAAATTGGGTATAAGTAAATTTAAAAAGGGGGTCTGCCGCCAATGGATTTGCCTAAAACCTTAGTTGTTTTTGCCTCGCCTCACAAGCAGGGGCCTACCGCGCGGCTGCTGCAGACCTACCTGCAAGCCCGGGGCGTTACCGATTACGCGCTGTTCGACTGCTACGCCACACCCCCCGCCCCCTGCACCGATTGCGGCGCCTGCAAAACCCAATTCAAATGCGCGCATAGGGATTTAGACGCCTTTTTAGAGCAGTTTGCCGCCTGCGAGCAAGTAATTTTTGCTTTTCCGGTATACAATGCCGGCGTGCCTGCCCCCCTAAAGGCGCTGCTTGACCGTTTTCAACTGTTTTTTAACGCCCGATTTTACCTAAAACGCCCCAAGGGCAGTATGCCGCCCAAGCAGGCCGTGCTTTTGTACACCTGCGGGCGGGAGGATACCTACGCCGACGGGCTTAGGGCTTTATTTGCCCCTATGTTTACCGTAATGGACACCACCTTGGCTGAGATACACGCCGCAGCCAATACAGATAAGGAGTAACCGCTATGGAATTTGATGCTTTAACCGCAGGGATTCAACCCGGCGGGCTGGTCAACCGCACCGAGATTCGTATTTTAATTTGTTATATTTTAAAAAGCATTGCAGGGCCCGTACCTGCCGAGCCGCTCAAGGAGCTGCTGCATTTTGGCGGCATTGCCAATTATTTTGAGGTGGGCTACGCCATTGGCGAGCTGGAAAAGGCGGGGCATTTGCAAACCGAGCAGGCCTTGGGCACCCAATGCTACCGCATTTGCGACAGCGGGGTAGAAATTGCCCAGACCTTAGAAACCGCCCTGCCCTTAACGGTGCGCGAAAAGGCCTGCGCCTTAACCTTAAAGATGCTGACCCGCAAGCAGCACGAGATGGAAAACACCGTAGAATTAGAAGACGTCCCGCAGGGCTGCTGCGTTACCTGCACCGTGTTAGAGGCGGGCACGCCCCAAATGTCGCTGCGGCTGCTGGTGCCCGACCGTATGTCGGCTCAGGTAATTAAAAACGCCTTTTTAAACGACCCTACCGCGCTGTACGGCTGCGTGATCGAAACCTTGACCCAGGACGCCGCCGACGCCTTTTCGGAGGAATAAAAAACGCCGACCCTTACGGGACGGCGAAAAATGAATTCATTGCTCTTTTAAAAACCGAAATCATTCAAGAAAAAGTGAAGAGTGAAAAGGTAATAGGGAATAAGTAAAAACCCGACCACAAATCGGGCCGGGTTTTTGGAGCTGAAGATGGGACTCGAACCCACGATCTGCTGATTACGAATCAGCTG
>CAZUJI010000218.1:0-3253 GCA_964620235.1 uncultured Eubacteriales bacterium | reverse complement strand
TTTGTATTTTGATTTTGCCCTAACCCCACCCATTGCCGACGGGTTTGTGCGGGAGCTGACCTGTGACGACCCCGTTCTATTTCACACAGTACACACTCTAAAGCAGCTGATAAAAACCAAGGCCGCCTTTTCTACCGTAAAGGATTTATTTTACTGGCTTTTGGAGTATATTTTAAAGAAAGAGAATATTCACCGTATGGAGGACCCTGCCATTACCGCCGCAGTGCTGTATATTTTAGAGAATTATCGCAAGCCCATTACCGTGGCCGATATTGCCGGCGCGGTAAATTTAAACCCCAATTATTTTATTCGGTTATTCAAGTCTAAAATCGGTGTTTCGCCCTACCGTTTCGTGCGCGAGATGCGCATCAGCAAGGCGGTATCGTTACTGCGGTACGGCCGCACGCTGCAGCAGGCCGCTGCCTACGTAGGGTTTGAAAACGCCTCGTCGCTTTGCCACGCAATGCAAAACAGTCGATTTAAGGAGGGTGTAGAATGAAGGTCTTTACCAATACCCAAACCGTAGCCTTAGAGCAAGCCGCTATGGCCCAAGGCCTAACCCAGCTGCGCTTAATGGAGAATGCCGGCGCAGCCGCCGCAAGGGTGATTCGGCAATATTATACCGTAGCCCAAAAGCAGGTTGCGGTGGTTTGCGGCCCCGGCAACAACGGGGGCGACGGCTACGTGGTTGCCCGCAAGCTGGCCGAATCGGGGGCTATAGTAACGGTAATTCAAGCCGCCCCTGCCCCGCAAATCGGTGCCGCAGCCGAGATGTACGAGCAGGTTTGCCGTATGCAGCTGCCCCTGCTCCCCCACACTCTACCTGCGGCCGATGCCAAAATTGCCGCTGCAGATATCATTGTAGACGCCTTATTCGGCACCGGCTACACCTCGCGGGAGAATGCTGAAATAGAACAATTGATTTGCCGTATAAACACCGCGGGCGGGGTACGCATTTCGTTAGACCTGCCTAGCGGCGCCCAATGCAACAGCGGCAAGGTAAGCGGCCAATGCGTTAAGGCGCACCACACCGTTACCTTTATTGCCTATAAGCCCTGCCACTTTTTGCCCCCTGCCTGCCACTACTGCGGGCAGACCGAGGCGGTGTCCATCGGCATTGCCGATGCATTGCTTGAAAAAACCCAGCCTGCTATGCAGACCTTAGAGCCCGAGGGGCTGTACGCTTTGCTGCCCACCCGCGCACCCGATGCCCATAAATTCAGCTGCGGCAAGGCCGCTGTGGTGGCCGGCAGCTACGGTATGGCCGGCGCCGCCGCTATGGCTCTGCAGGGGTTGATTCGCACCGGCATTGGTGTAGCCTACGGCATTGTACCTGAGGGTATTTACCCCATTGTGGGCACCTTAGTGCCCGAAGCGGTGTTTGCTCCCCTGCCCCAAAACGCCTTCGGCACCCACGCGGCCGCCCAAAGCGAAAAGATTTTAGCCACCGCCCAAGGCTGTGACACGGTTTTGTTTGGCCCCGGCCTTGGCCGCAATGCCGACACCGAAAAGCTGCTGCGTTACTTTATAAAAAACAACAAAAAGCCTTGGATTATCGACGCCGACGGTCTAAACGCCCTGTGCGGCTGCATAGATATTATCAAACAGAACCAAGCGCCCAGAGTAATTACGCCCCACGCGGGCGAAGCCGCCGGGCTGCTGGGCATTTCGGCCGACGAGGTACAGGCCAATCGGTTAGAGTCCGCCCAAAAATTAGCGGCGCTTACCGGCGCGGTTACGGTGCTAAAGGGGCAATATACCCTGATTGCCGAGCCCGGCGGGCAAACCTTTGTGTGCACCCGCGGTACCCCTGCCTTAGCCACCGCAGGCAGCGGTGATTTGCTGGCGGGTATACTGTGTTGCCTGCTGGCGCAGGGGCTTTCGGCCACCAACGCGGCCTGCTTGGCGGTATTTTTACACGCCACCGCAGGCGAGTTGGCCGCCGCCCGTTACTCGGTGCGGTACGTTACGCCCAAGGAGGTTTGCGAGGCGCTTTCGGAGCTGTTTTGCCAAATTGAAGCAAACAGGTGATTTTTTGAAACGGGTATTTCTTTGCATTGTGTCGCTTATTTTATTGGTAGGTTGCGCCGCCAAGCCTGCGACCACCGCCCCTAAAACCCAAGGCTTTTCCTGCAAGGCCAAGGTGACCACTCAAAAAAGTGTGTTTGAGGCCGAGCTGCAAATCCCCGAGGGGGGTATATTTACCGCCACCCTAACCTCCCCCGCCACGGTAAAGGGCACCGTTTTGGCCTGGAACGGTGAGGAGGTAACGGCCACCCTGCACGGCTTAACGCTGCATTTACCCCCCGACAAGCTCCCCGGGGGCAACGCCATTGCCGGCATACGCTCGGTGCTGCAAGCCCTGCAACGTGGTGGTGCTACAGCGGCCGCCGACAGCAGCCTGAGCGGCCAAAGCACAGCAGGCAGCTTTACCGCCACGCTACGGGCCGATGGGTTCCCCGTAGAAATCACCCTGCCCGAGTACGACACCACCGTGGTTTTAAGCAATTTTTCTTATATTTTTTCATAAAAATAGACCCGAGAAATATCTCGGGCCTTTTTTATTGTATTAAAGTCACCTTTTTGGCGGCGGCGGGCGAAAAAACCTCCTCAAAAATGGCGCGGTACTCGGAAAACTCCACCGCTCGGTCAAAGGTTAAAATATGCATCTCTACCCCAAAAAGCATTACACGGTAGGGCATCATTTGCATCCCCTGCCGCAGGTAAAAGGCCTTGCGGCGCACCCGTTCGGCGGTGTTGTCGGCAGGTACGTCGGGGTTTTCAATCTCTAATAATAAAGTGCGGTCGGTATATTTTTGCCGCAGCGCCTGCAAAACCTCGGCGCCTATGCCCTGCCCTCTACACTCGGGCGCAATGGCAAAATAATCTAAAAGGGCGATATTTTTATATAAAATCATAATGGCCAGACCCAAAAAGGCGCCTGCATCGTCCTCAATACACAATACCTCCATAAACCCTTGGCGGCATTTTTGCCGAATTAACCCCCAGGGCTTGCGCTCACACAGGGGGAAGGTGTTTAGATAGAGCCTTTTGAGTTTTTGCATATTTTG
Organism: uncultured Eubacteriales bacterium; assembly: GCA_964620235.1. GTDB lineage: Bacteria > Bacillota > Clostridia > Oscillospirales > Acutalibacteraceae > CAZUJI01. The sequence continues at coordinate 182 of CAZUJI010000218.1, read as the reverse complement.
AAATGTAATTTTGCTTTGCAATTGCATTTTTACGACCTTACTTTCTCGGTTTTATTCAGTATAACACACTTTGCGGCAGTTTTGTACCCTGTAAAAAGAAAAATCCAAACCCGAAGGCTTGGATTTTTGGCTGCGGAACTAGGATTCGAACCCAGACATACAGAGTCAGAGTCTGCTGTGCT
>CAZUJI010000217.1:0-3269 GCA_964620235.1 uncultured Eubacteriales bacterium | reverse complement strand
ACAATTCAATTGAATCAATAGATCTGTTTTTATTCATAAAATCACTTTCCAAAAATGTTTTTCTATATTATAACAAAATCAATGCAAAAATTCAATACATATACAAAACTCCGTTAAGGATATCGCGGTTTACTCTCTGTCGGTTTTTTCTATATTTGTTCCACAAGGGCTTCGGCGCAGCGCAGACCGTCCACCGCCGAGGACAAGATGCCACCGGCGTAGCCTGCCCCCTCCCCTGCGGGATATAGGCCTGCAATTTGGGAGCTGTACCCCTCGCCCCGCAGAATACGCACCGGCGAAGAGCTGCGGCTTTCGGGGGCGGTGAGCACCGCGTCGGCGGCGTCGAACCCCTTAATTTGCCGCCCGAATTGGGTTATGCCCTGCCGCAAGGCGTCGCAAACAAAGGTTGGCAGAACTGCGTCTATGCTGCCGGCGGTAAAGCCGGGCAAAACGGTGGGCTGCACACCCACAATTTTTGCCGAAGGGCGGCCTTGCAAAAAGTCACCTGCGTTTTGGCACACCGGCAGACCGTTGCCCGCAGCAAAGGCAGCCCGCTCGATTTTTTCTTGAAAAGCCACACCCGCCAAGGGGTCGTCTGCGCCAAAATCTGACGGCTCAACCCCCACCAGCAGGGCGCTGTTGGCATTTTGACCGTTGCGGGCGGCATAGCTCATACCGTTGGTAACCAAACCGCCGTTATAGCTGGCGGCATTCACCACCACCCCGCCGGGGCACATACAAAAGCTGTATACCCCGCGACCCGAGGGCAAATGGGTGGCCACTTTATAATCGGCCGCGCCCAAGGCCGGATGCCCCGCAAAGGCACCGTATTGGGCCGTGTTTAACCAGCTCTGCGGATGCTCAATACGGGCGCCCACTGCAAAGGGCTTGGCCTGCATAGGCACCCCCGCTTGGTGCAGCATAGCAAAGGTATCTCTTGCCGAGTGGCCAATGGCCAAAATCAAATTATGGCAAGGCAGCTGCTCTTTTTGGCCGTTATGCTCTACCGTAACGGCCTGCAAGGCGCCGTCTTTTACGGTTACGTCGCAAAGAGTGGTTTCAAACCGAATCTCGCCCCCCAGCGCCAACACCCTTTGGCGCAGATTGCGAACCACCTGCCGCAAAATATCGGTACCGATATGGGGCTTGGCGTCGTACAAAATGGCTTCGGGCGCGCCGCATTCCACAAAGGCTTCTAACACGGTGCGGCAACGGGGGTCTTTTATGCCGGAGTTAAGCTTACCGTCGGAAAAGGTACCTGCACCCCCCTCGCCAAACTGCACGTTGCTGTGGGGTTGCAGCGCCCCGCCCTGCCAAAAGGCCTCTACGTCGGCGGTACGCTGCTCTACCTGGCGGCCACGCTCCAACACAATGGGGCAAAGCCCTGCCTTGGCCAGATAAAGCGCCGCAAACATCCCCGCAGGGCCAAAGCCCACCACCACGGGGCGGTGTTGCGGTTTTTTTGCGGCTTTTTGCCAATGGTAGGGCGCCCGCGTATACTCGCTTGCCCCTGCTTTTTTGGCCAAGGCTGCGACAGCAGGCGAGCACTCGAACACCACCGAGCAGCAAAAATGCACTTTATCTTTTTTGCGGGCATCCACCGATTTGCGGTGCAGCCCCGCCCACGATATATGACTTTTTTTGCACTTAAGCGCCGCGGCCACCACCTGAGATACATCTGAAAAATCGGTATCCAGCGGCAAATGCAGATTGTTTAAAATATACATTACTTACCCTTTCCCGCAAAGTCTGCGGCAGCCACACCTGCTGCGCGGCCTGCGGCCCAGCACCACTCTAAATTATAACCGCCACAGTCGCCGTCGATATCTAACACCTCGCCTGCGGCAAACAAACCGGTGACCTTTTTAGACATAAGCGTATCGGCAAAAAAGCCGTTTGTGGCAATGCCCCCTGCGGCCACCTGGGCATTGGCAAAGCCGGTGGTGCCCAAAGCCTTAACGGTAAAGCTTTTAATTGCGTGGGCGATTTTTTCACAGTCGGCCTTTGTAAGCTCGGCCACCGCGCCCGAAAGCCCGTAGCCTGCATATTTAAGCACTACCTGACCCAACCGCTTGTTTAAAAAGCCGGATAAAAACTCTAACAGCGTGCGCTGCTGCAGGCCTTGAACACGGGCAAGCAGCCGCGCCGCCAAGGCCTCTTGGGGTAGGTCGGGGCATAAATCTAAGGCAACGCTGCAGGGCTTGCCCTGCCCCACAAAGCGGGACACCTGCAATATAGGCGGGCCCGACAGACCGTAATCACAAAACAGCACCTCACCCTGCTCACGCCGCAAAGGCTTGTTGCCGCAAAGCAGGGCTACGGCGGCGTCTACCTTAACCCCTTTGAGCTGGCGGACAAGGTCGGTCTCGGTTTTAATTTGCACAATGGCGGGCTTGGGCTCAATTAGCGTGTGGCCAAAGGCCTTTAGCAGCTTATAGCCGCTGTCGCTGCCCAGCTTACCGCCGGCGGGGGAGCCCGTGGCCACCACAACGGCTGTGGCCTTGTAGGTACCGTTGGCCGTTACCGTAAACCCTGCCGTTGCTTTTTGCACCGCCGTTACCTTTTGGCCGCACAGCACCTCCACCCCCAGCTCCCGGGCGCCAAAGCGCAATGCGTCTACCACGCTGGAGGCCTGATACGACCTTGGGTAGGCCTTGCCGCTTGGGGTATAAACCACGTCTACCCCCAAAGAGCTAAAAAAGGCGGGGGTATTATTTTTTTGAATAATGGGCATACAAAAGCCGACGTCGGCCCCGTGGTAGGCCTTTGCCTGCAGATTTTTATTGGTAATATTGCATTGGCCGTTGCCGGTGGTGAGTAGCTTTTTGCCTACGCGGTCCCCTGCCTCCAACACCGTTACCTGCAAGCGGGGGTTGTGGCGTTTGGCACAAATGGCTGCCGCCAAGCCTGCCGCGCCACCACCGATAATCAATACGTCTGCCATTGTATACGCCCCTTTCTTACTGCTATTATACAAATTTTTTTATAAATTGTAAAGTGGGCAGATTTTGTGTCTATTCTTTGCCCAAAAACCGACTTTTTTACCGTGTTTTTTTGTATTGTCCTACGAATTGCAGAATTATTTGTTAAAAAATAAACAAACCTCTTGCAAAATTTTATGTTTTGCTTTAAAATATAAGGGTACACTAAATTTTGGAGGTATATTATTATGGTAAAAGTTGCAATTAACGGTTTCGGCCGTATTGGCCGTCTGGCATTCCGTCAGATGTTCGGCGCTGAGGGCTTTGAGATCGTGGCGATCAACGATC
>CAZUJI010000216.1:0-3282 GCA_964620235.1 uncultured Eubacteriales bacterium | reverse complement strand
AGCTTGAGCAAGCCCTGTAAATTTTAGAAACTCTGTTATTGGTATAAACAAGAATGAATAATATTTGAAATAGAACCGTAATGCTAAATTGCCAACAATACCAATAATTAGAAAAATTTTGCATATTTTTTTCTTATCTTTTTCCAATGATTTGCCAAGCAAAACCCCAAAAACGTAATTTATAATAATTGATATTACCATCACAATTACGAATGATGGCTCACCCCAAGCATAAAATAGTAAACTTGCCAAAAGAAGAAATATATTTCTATACTCTATTTTTAATAAAAAATATATAATTAACGTTATAGGCAAAAAAAATAAACAAAAAGACAAATGAGCTAAATAGCATTCCTACTCCTTATCGTAATAAAGTATCAAAACCATAAAACACCATTTATATACTTTACAATGTATGTAACATATACAATACATACCCATACACAAGTAATTATCGGCATTTTACTATATTTTGTTCGTTATAGCACGCACAAGATGTTGCAATAATTATAAAAATTTTTTTTATATTACTATTAAATTCCCTACCATATATATAATAAATAAAACTTGTTAAACCTATCATCATCATTGTAAATGGCCATAGATAATTGAAGGAGCCAGTATACCATAAAACTCCACTTGTTATGACATAAGGATAGATACAAAAAAATAGTCCTATTAAGAATATTCTTAAATGGTTAATATTTTTTATATAAACACTTAATAAAATAATCTTTTCAAAAAGAAGTAAACAAATTGTTAAAAATAATGAATTTAGTATACTCCACAAAAAAATATTACCATACATTGCTGCCTGAAAAAAGTCACTAAATATTCTCGCTTGCCAAGTAAGAGTACGATAAATAACAGTGCCGAATATAGACTTATCTATCACTATATCTAAGAAGCTTGTATCATCGCTACCAATTTTAAGCTCAACCATACTATTTAAAATAAAAAATAATATAAAAAACAATATATATATACTTTATATGCCATACAATATCGCAAAAAAATCATATACTTCTTCTTTCCTATCTTTTTATTCTATGATACATTCGTTTCAATACATTCCATAGAAATGGTGGAGTTAATAATTTTGCATATTCCTTAAGTTTATCGCTACCACTAATTCTATCATTATTAACTGTTGTACCACCAACTTTTCCTTGGTCAAAAATATTACAAAAATTTTGTAATGCATATCTTCCTATGTAAAACCCCATTTGATGACCTACTTTAGAATATAATATCATACTTAATTCTCTTAACATAAAATGATAGTTTGTTAATTCTATTGCGGTGAACTTATCATGCATACACCACGCATTATAATATCCCATAGATTGTGATGAAAAACCATATAGCCTTTCAATCGCATGTAATATTGTTCCATCATTTTGATTTGGCTCTTCTGGAAAATCATTATATTGCCAATTTTCATCAAATAAAGGTTTTAACGCATTTGGCCTAAACCAAAACATTGTGCCAAGTGGTGATATTGGCTCTTTTTGCTCATTTATGTTTACATTTATTGATATTTTTTTTAGTAATTCTTTGACTAATACGAAATTACTTCCCCATTCTGTTCCAAGTATTCCATAGAACGCAGCATGATTAGGAGGTGGAGGCATAACTATACCAAGATACTTATCTTCTTCAAATGTTTTTATGATATTTTTAATATATTCTTTACTACCCAAAGTATTTTCAAAACATTTATATGCAAAAGACTTACCAATAGTATAAGGCTCAAATTGAACCGTCTTTTTATCATGTATAAAACATATTAAATCATACTTGCTAATATAATTTTTACAACCTATTAATAATGCACTTACATCTCTTCCTCTATTTTCTACTTTTACTATTGTTGCTTTTAATCCTCTATTATCTACTGCTTTTTGTATTGCCTCTATTTTATCATAAGTATCAGTAGTAATGTAAATATCGCAATTATCTGGCATATTCTGAATATAGTTCAAGCAATATTCTATTTGATCTTTAAAGTATATATGAGCCATTAACGCAACTTTATATGATGACTCCCCTATAACATAATCTCTTGGTAAAACCTTATTGAAATGCATACGATTTTTTAGATCTGCCATATTTTCTAATCGTAGCAAATTTTCCCAAACCATATCTAAATCGTAATCAAAATTTTTATCAATATACTCATACATTTCCACTGTCGGTTCACCTAATGTACAGTTAAGAAATTCATAATACTCATTTGAAAACGATTTCCTTTTAAATACTGGACATTTTCTATTTTTAATCAGTTCTAATGGCTCTATCATTAAAGGGTAATGAGTATATTCTTTTAAATCATCAGTTTCTACATATAGACCAGATTTATATCCATAACCTTCAAAAGTATATGTAAAAATTGCTTCATGCTTTCCAACACTTTCACCATAAGAATTAACCATATCCATATTAACCCAATAATCCTTGAAATACTGACTTGTAAGCATTAACTTTCTTATCACAATGAAACTTGACTGAATATGCTCTGGGATATAGCCTAAAGAAATAGTTCCAAATGGGTCAAAAGAAAATCCGTGATGTTTTGTTATTCCCCAAAAATCTAAATCACGTTTATCCATCTCTTCAAACATTTCTGAAAATGGATATAATGGCCCATACATTGTAAAGTTCATTAATATTAATTCATCATAATTATTTAAATTATCATAGCCTATATATTCTATTCCCTCTTTGTATGCCCATACATCAAAGCCTTTATTTTCTCGTTCTATTATCTCTTTTGTTGCTTCTTCTACTTTTAATCTACTTTCTTCTGTTAATTTACCATTTGATACAAATATTAACCTATCAAGATTTTTCACTAAATCCTTTATCTGATATATTACATATCTATCAACTATACCATCTCTATCATAGAAAAAATATATACAACATCTTCTCATTTCCTATCCCCTTAAAATAAATATCTTCCCTCATCTAAATAATATTACTTATACTTTAAATATATTTTTCTTAAAATATCCCATAAAAATGCAGGTAATATTTTTTTTATTATTCTCTTTAATACCACCTCTTTTGATTTTAACTCTCTTAACATAAAATGGTAATTTGTAAGCTCTATTGCTGTAAACTTATTATGCATACACCATACATTATAATATCCCATATGTTGAGACGAGATTCCATATAATCGCTCTAATGCATGAAGAATAGTTCCATCTCTTTTTATTGGTTCTTCTGGAAAATCATTATATTGCCAATTTTCATCAAATAAAGGTTTTAACGCAT
>CAZUJI010000215.1:0-3293 GCA_964620235.1 uncultured Eubacteriales bacterium | reverse complement strand
TTGGGTTTTGCAAAGGCCTTGGGTAAGCTCTACGCGGTAAGGTTTTTGGCTTTCCATAACAACACACCTTTAAAGTAAAATACGAATTGTGAATACCATTCACATATCTATACTATAACACAAAAAATTCGTTTGTCAAGAAAATTCACAAAAAGGAAGAGAAAAAATGGAATTTAAGTTTAAAGAGCTGTTTTTTCAGGTCACCTCGGAAGGGCGCGTGGCTTTAACGCAACACCATCTAACCCCCGAAGCATTGGATGCGCAAGGGTTAGATGCTTTTTTGGGTATTGAGCTGGCCGGCGGGTTGACTACCGGCACCAACGAGCAGGCCTTCCCCCAGGCGTCTTACGACCTTCGCTACGTTGGCCACGAGATAAAAGGGGATACCTTAACCCTTCTCCAGCGCTCAAGCAAGTTAGAGGTTCTTTCTACCTTTGTGGGTTATAATAATACCAACGCCATTCGCCTTTGGCACACTATTAAAAATATATCCGAGCAAGAGGTTTGCTTAGAATGGGCCAACACCTTAACCTTAGAATTTTCACAGCATCCTGTAGAAGAAAAACGGGATTGGCTTTTGCATAAATTTACCAATACCCGCTACGCCGAGGTGCAGCCGGTGGTAAAGAGTTTTTTGAAATGGGCATCACCTGCCGTTATAGCATCTTCCGCGAATATAACGTAGGCAATATGTCTTCACGAATTGACGTACCCCAGGCCATTATCGAAAATCGAAAAACCGGCCGATTTTTTATGTTTCAAATGGAGTCTCATTCCTCTTGGTTTTATCAGGTGGGTATTCAAAAAAATCGCTATTACCTGCACGTCGGCGGCCCCAATCAGCAGTTCCACGCTTGGAACAAGTTTCTGGCCCCCGGGGCAGCTTATACCACCACGTCGGTGGCCTTTTGCAGCGGTCAGGGCTTAAATGCCGTTTTGGCAGAAATGACCCGCTACCGCAGGAATATCATTAAAAAACATCCGGCAGACCAAGATTTGCCGGTGGTATTTAACGAGTATATGCATTGCACCGGTTTAGACCCTTACGAGGCGCGTACACAGCTTATGGCCCCCACAATGGCCGAACTGGGCTGCAAATACTACGTAATAGATTCCGGCTGGCATAGCGACGTCCCCGGTGATTATTGGACAATGTACAAGCATTTTGGTACCTGGTTCGAGAGCAAAAGGCGCTTTCCCAAAGGGCTTCGCCACACGGCTGAGTATATTAAATCTTTGGGTATGAAATTCGGCCTTTGGATTGAGCCGGAGGTTGTGGGTACCGAAAATCAAGAGATGATTGAATTTTACGGCCCCGAATGCTTTTTTACCCGCAACGGCCAAAAAGTAGGGGATAGGGTCAACTATTTGTTGGATTTCCGTCACCCCAAAGTCATAAAGACAATGACCGAGGCCTTTGACCGTATGGTGAACGAGTACGGGGTAGAGTATATTAAGTACGACGGCGCCCCTTGCTGCTACTTGGGCACCGATAAAGACAGTACAAGCCTTGGCGACGGCTTAGAGCAGGTAATGCAGGCCTTTTTAAACTGGACGCAGCAAATGATGGAGCGCTACCCCAACGTGATTTTTGAGGATTGTTCCGGTGGTGCCCAGCGTATGGATTATAAATTTTTGTCTATGTTCCAAATGGTATCCACCTCTGACCAAACCGATTACGCGCTGTACCCCTATATTGTGGGTAACGTATTCAGCGCCGTTTTGCCCGAGCAGGCGGGTGTTTGGGCATACCCCGTTGAGAACGCGCTGTACGATAAGGATAACGAAGCCGCTACCAACGCCAAGGTCAGCCACGAGCATATCGTTATCAATATGCTTAACGCAATGCTGGGTAGGTTTCATATGGCCTCTCGGTTGCATTTGTTAGATGCGGATAAAAAAGCCTTAATTAAAGAAGCGGTAGAGGTATATAACCGAATGACGCCGGATAAGCTGCAGTCGGTACCCTATTTGCCTAAGGGCTACACCTACGTAGACGATACCTTTGTTGCCGTTGGTCTGCAAACGGCTCAAAAGGTGTATTTGGGTGTTTGGAACTTAAACGGTCAACGCCACGTTACCTTGCCTTTGCCGGATATTACGGTAAAAGACGTCAGCGTAGCCTACCCCAAAAGCCTGCAAACCCAATTCAGCTTTGACAGCTCGTCTGTTACCGTTGATTTTACCGAGGACGAGCAGGCAAGATTGTTTGAAATTGAATTATAACCCTTATAGTCTGCCTAACAGGGGCTATACTATATAACAAAGGAGCAAAAATGGAACGTCTGGATAAATTTTTGTCCAATCAAACCAATTACTCTCGCAAGGATGCCCGCAAGTGTATTTTTTGCGGTAGGGTAGAGGTGAACGGCGTGGTAGAAAAAAAGCCCGACCGACACGTTGACCCTCTTGCCGATACCATCTGTTGCGACGGCAAAGCGGTGGGGTATCAAAGGTTTGTGTATTTGGTAATGAACAAGCCCGCCGGTATTTTAAGCGCCTCCACTGATAAAAAGCGCCAAACGGTGGTAGATTTAGTGCCCGACGAGTATAAAAATCGGGATTTGTTTCCGGTAGGGCGGTTAGACAAAGATACCACGGGTTTGTTAATATTAACAGACGACGGCGTGTTGGCGCATCAAATTATTTCGCCCAAAACCAAGGTCGAAAAAGTGTATACCGTCACGGTAGACAAGCCTGTAAACGCGCAAATGCAGCATGCCTTTTCAGAGGGCGTGCGCTTGGCCGACGGCACCCTTTGCCGCCCGGCAAAATTGCAGTATATAAGCGATACGGTGGCCCGGGTGATATTAACTGAGGGCAAATACCATCAGGTCAAGCGAATGTTGGGTGTGTTCGAAGTAGGCGTGGTTGCTCTGCATAGAGAGCGCATTGGTCAATTGTGCCTAAAGCCTAACCAAAAACCGGGGGAGTGCTTTTTGCTTACCCAGGAGGAATTGTTGGGCAAAGTGGGCATAAAAGCCAACGGTTATTAAGTTTATAACGGCTTTTTTGGGCATTTTATGATTGTGTATTAAAATTATTATACAATTTACACAAATATATAAAATAATGTTTGGTCAATAAAAATGTAGCAAAAATGCAGCGGGTGTGTTATAATTCATTTAGCACATTAGGCTTTTTGCTTAATAAATTAGGAGGATGTTTTTATATGGCAAGTCTTTCACTGCGCAACATTTGCAAAAGATACTCCGGCGGCGTGCTGGCTGTATCTGATTTTAACCTGGAAATTGAAGATAAAGAATTTATTATCCTTGTTGGTCCTTCCGGTT
>CAZUJI010000214.1:0-3321 GCA_964620235.1 uncultured Eubacteriales bacterium | reverse complement strand
GTTTATTATCATCAATAACACTATTTTCATCTACAGCTATTGGATAAGGATATACGTCAACTGTTGAAATCAATACTAATTTCTTAAAATTTATCTTTTTTATATTCTCTATTGCATTATCTATAATTAATTTGTCGCTATCAGGGTCGCTATTGGCAATAAATTTCTCTGCCCTAACTCCACTATAAATTAATAAGTCAAAATCTTTTCCAAAAGCATCTTGAATATTTTTTGAATTATAGCAATATTCAAAATCGTAACTTAACATTAAATTGCTACCTACAAAGCCTGTATAGCCTACTAATGCTATCTTTTCTTTAAGTATTTCCACAGTAGTACCCTAATATTCCTATAACTTATGATATTTATTAATGTATTCTTTCTCGCCATTATATTCATCTATAAAATATAGCGGCCGCCCTTTTGTTTCGTCAAAAATTCTGCCAATATATTCCCCTAATATACCTATTGATATTAGTTGAATACCACCTAAAAATAGTATTATAGATGCTAATGATGACCAACCCTCTACAATACCATCAAAAAACAACTTATAAATCACAATATAAATTATTGATATAAATCCTATAAATGCTATTACCCCCCCCCTATAGTAGAAATTCTCAATGGTGAACTTGTAAATGATGTAATTCCTTCTATTGCTAAATTCATTAAGCTAAAATAATTCCATTTTGTGCTACCAGCAATACGAGGGTCTCTATCAAATAAAATTTCTTTTTTTCTTAATCCGATTAAACTAAAAAAACCTTTGGTATATCTTTTGTGTTCTCTATAATGGGTAAGGGCATTTAATGCTCTACGACTTAAAAGGCGAAAATCTCCAACATTTGCAAGAATATTAACACGTGTAAGTTTTTGTAATAATTTATAAAAAAGTTCTGATGATTTCTTTTTTAGATAACTTTCACCTTTTCTACTTCTTCTTGCACAATAAACATCATCATAACCTTCTTCCCAGTATTTTATCATTTCAGGTATTAATGACGGTGGGTCTTGCAAATCTGCATCCATAATAATTACAGCATCACCTTTTACGTAATCAAAGCCAGCAGCCATTGCAACTTCTTTTCCATAGTTACGGGCTAAATTAATATAGGATATATGCTTATCTTTTTTGTGAAGTTCTTTTATTATTTCTAATGTTCTATCTTTTGAACCATCATTAACAAAAAGTATTTCATAACCGTATGATATTGATGATAATATTTCTTTTAGCTTTGAATAAAGAAGTTCTATACTTTCTTCTTCATTATATGCTGGTATCATTATGGAAATACATTTTTGCATATACCCTCCAAGTTTAAGATAATTAACTACCCTTTAAAAGCCCATAATTTTTGACCTAAAAAGTTTAAAGTTGTAAATATAGCTTGGGCAATCAACATAGCTAATTGTTCTATTAAAGATAATGACATAGATATATCAAAAAAACTAACGATATACAACATTATAGGCTTTGCAAGGCTAAACGCAATAAAATAACATACAGCAATAACTATTGAGAACTTTATGGCAGATGATAAAATTGGTGCATTACTTTTAAATGAAATTCGCCTATTAAGAATGTAGCTAATAATAGAACAGATAAAAAACGATGTAGCAGACGATAGCCAATAACCAAAAGATAATGCGTTGTATAACAACAACATTATTCCTAATGACAAAATAGTATTCGCACCACCAATAATGAGAAAATATAAAAATGATTTATTGAAAAATGTGTTAAATATTTTTTGGGTTATAAATACCTTAATCACCTATAAGCTCTCAAATTATATAGTATAGTAATCAACAAGCTGATATTACTTTGTAAATAAAACAAATATTCTAAAATGAAGGTTCAATGATGTCAAGCCAATTAGCTTTATTTATTCTATATACTTCTTGCCTTCTCCATCTTTTAACGTAAGATTCAGCACATTAAATCCATACATTGCCAATATTATAAAAAATGGAGTATAGTTCATTAGGTATCTACTTCTAGACTCCCATATTGCAGAAAATATCAATACTCCTACAAATGTTAACAATATTATCTTATCTAATATGCATTCTTTATGACTTGCACTATAATTAATATACATAAGTATTAATAACAGCATTATTACCCAAACTGTTTGCGGAAAATAGATAAATATATTATAATATTTGCTACCGTATAAGGCTACTTGATGTAAAAATGTATCACGCACATGGGGATAATTCATTTTCATTGACGAAAACATCGTTCCATCACCCCATATATAGACAAGTTTTCTTGTTAAAAATTTTATATAACCACTCATTTGGTAGTTTTTTAATCTTTCTTTTATTAAATTATTAGCATACTCCTTTCTTTCATTATAATTATTTTTACCAAAAATAACTGCACCAGCATCATCTATATTCCATGCACCATAACGTTCATTATGTAATCCCATCAATATCCAATATGATTTTGGAACTTCTTTTGTATCAATTTGTAGCCATGCAAAACCTCTTCCTTCATGATGTCGCATATCTAAATAGTAATTAAAAAAATTATTACAAAGTATAGCAATTATAATAGGCAATAAAATTCCTATCAATATTTTCACTACTTTATCTCTATTAATCCTTGTTTTAGATATAAATAATGTAGAAATTACAATTATCATAAAAGCAATAAACACAATAGCAACTGTTGCTTTAATTTTCACACCAATAAATAATGCTAAACCTATAAAACACATCCATAAAATATGCTTTTTTAGCGATATTTCATTAGAACAAAAGGCCTTATAAATTAAGAATAAAATTAATATTGGATATACCATAGACAATGTGTCAGTGTAATAATAATATGAATATAAATAATATGGCACAAAAAGTACTGAAAATATCATAGACATGGCGGCAAGTTTATATCCACATAAATTCTTTATAATTATAAGCATTATTAGAATTGATAAATCAATAGAAACTATATTCAATATAATTGCAGGCAAATTAAATGATATATTTTCTGAAAATAATAATCCTATTTTATATACAAAGGACAGTAGAATCATTATCATATTATTATAAGGAAATTGTTTAAAAAAAATTGAATCACTCGTTTTATTGTTAGCAAAATCTTTTGCTGTATTTACAATTGTACCAATATCAGATTGCTGCTTTGAAAGATCAAGACACAGACAGTATGCTACTACTATTTGTAGAACAAGCATTAAAACAAATAATACTGAAACAAATATGATAAAACTACGACAAGATATTACATAACGACTAACCACTTTCTTATATATATATATATATATATAAGCATAACTACTACACAAG
>CAZUJI010000213.1:0-3324 GCA_964620235.1 uncultured Eubacteriales bacterium | reverse complement strand
AGCTGAGCTGGATAAATACGGCGTAGAGCCTTTTTTTCGTTTGGGTGTAACTATAGAAAACGACTGCGAGGTTAAGGCCTACAACATTTATCCGCCTAAGGATTTTAAAAAGTGGGCGATTATTTGCGAACAGGTAATCCGTCATTATACCCAAGGTTGGGCAAACGGCTTTTATTACAATATCCGCTATTGGGAGATTTGGAACGAGCCCGATAATTACGACGAGGTAATGCTTAACCAGCAATGGCGGGGCACCAAAGAGCAGTTTTTTGAATTTTACACCGTGGCGGCCAAGCATTTAAAAGAAAAATTCCCCCATTTAAAAATCGGTGGCTACGGCAGCTGTGGCTTTTACGCTTTAAAGGATTCCTTCGTGCCCGATGCCAAGAGCACCCCGCGCCGCAAATATTTTATAGAGTTTTTTGAGGCGTTTTTGGCCTATGTTCAGGCACAGGGCGCTCCGTTGGATTTTTTCTCTTGGCACAGCTACGATTGTATAGAATACGTGGTGCATTACGCTCGCTATGCCCGCCAAATGTTAGATAAATTCTTATTTACCCAAACCGAAACCAGCTTTAACGAGTGGAACCCCCACGTAAGCCTGCGGGGCACCGCCAAGCACGCCGCCGAGATATTGGGTATGATGCTGGCCCTACAAAACGAGCCGGTGGACACGGCTATGCTGTACGACGCCCGTGTAGATGCCTCACCCTACGGCGCACTGTTTCACCCCTTAACCTATTTGCCTATGCCGGCATATTACAGTCTGGTGGCCTTTAACTATCTATACCAATGCGGCACGCAGGTTCAACTGCAATGTGAAACCCAGGGCGTATACGCTTTGGCCGCCACCAACGGTAAAGACGGGGTAGTGGTCATTGCAAACCCTACAGATCAAGTCTTGCCGTTAAATATACAAACCAATCGCACCCTAAAGAGTTGCCTTGTGTTAAATCAGCATCAAATGCTAACCTCCGCGCAGTTGCAAAGTTCCCTTGACCCCGATACGGTGCTGGTGTTAGAGTACGATTAGATAATAATGTCAAGGAGGAAACAGTATGAAAAATATTCGTTGGGGCATTGTAGGGCCCGGTAATATCGCCCATAAATTTGCCAAAGCATTGTAAAACGTGCCGGGGGCAACGCTGGTGGCGGTGGCATCTCGATCAGAAGAGAGAAGCAAAGCGTTTGCCGCAGAATACGGTGCGCCCTACAGTTTTGGCAGCTACGAAGAAATGGCCGATTGCCCCGAGGTAGATGCAGTTTACGTAGCTACGGTGCACCCCTTTCACGCACCCTGCGTAACCCTATTTTTAAAGGCAAAAAAAACACGTTCTTTGTGAAAAGCCTCTTTGCGTCAACGCCGCCCAAGCCAAGGCACTGCAGGCAGAAGCCGCTGCCAACGGCGTATTTTTAATGGAGGCCATGTGGACCCGTTTCTTACCCGCCGTACAAGAGGTGCTGCAGATTATCCGTTCGGGCAAAATAGGGGAGATTTTGGGTTTGACGGCTGATTTTTGCTATAACCTGCCCCCTGCGAAAGAGCCGAAAATCTATCAAAACGATATGGCGGGCGGCTCGCTTTTGGATGTGGGTGTTTACGGTTTGCACTTTGCCGATTTCATTTTAGGTAGCCCCGTAAAAATCTCGGCAACCGCCAACACGGCCAATGGGGTAGACTGCCACACTTGCGTTACTTTAAAATATAAAAACGGCGCGGTGGCTACCGTTACCTCGGCTATCAACCTGCATAAACCCGAGTCAGCCTATATTTACGGTACCACGGGCCGCATTTTTGTGCCGCTGTTTTTTGGTGCCGAGGAATTTTTTGTTACGGTAGACGGGCAAGAGGAGCATATCCGTAAGCCCCGTATTGGCCAAGGCTTTGAAGAAGAAATTATAGAGGCTTGCCAATGCATAAACGAGGGAAAATTGCAAAGTGAGAAATTGCCTTTAAGCAAAACCATAGAGATTTTAGAGCAAATGGATTTCATTCGTAAACAAATCGGCGTTGCATACCCGTGGGATAACGAACAATAAGCATAAAAAACACCGTAGCGGTCGCTACGGTGTTTTTTGATGTTCATTACAGTTTTGAATACCCGTGGAAGTTGACCAAGGCGTCTAATTTTTGACCCTGCTTGCACAAGGGGCATTCGTGGGGCACCCAGTTGCCGTAGTCGGGCAAATCCTTGGGGTTAAATACCGATTTAACCGCAAAGCCGCCGATTTCGGGGGTGGTGGCAAAAATCGAGGACACACCTGCTACCTGACCGCCGTAGTATTTTACCGCGTCTATGGCGGTTTGCACCGTGCGGCCGGTGGATACCGAAACTGCCAAAATCAACACGTGCTTGCCGGCAATCATAGGTACGATATTGTCGCGGAACAGCAGCTGGCTGGAGTTGGTAAACTCGGGGGTAACGATATAAATGGTTTGGTGGGCGTTCATATTCACGTAATCCCCGGCGGTCAGCCGATTGGCCAGGCAGGTGCCCACAACCTCCATACCGTCTAAGCACAAAATGGTGTCCACAATGGTGTTGTGGCGGTAGTGGCTGCAAAGCTCGTCGGCCACGGCGCGGGCCTCGCTTAAACGGGATTTTTGCGCCGCAACGTCAATATAATAATTGCTGTGGCTGTTGCTGGTGGCAAAGTGACCCTTGGAAACGCGCAAATACAGGTCGGGGCGTTTGGTTTTTATTTTCATAATATCAGACGTGGGCATAAATTGTACCTCCTATAACTTGGTGCTTTTATTTTATAATAAGTTTCCCCCAATTACAAGAAAAAATTTTGTAACCTTTTTTGCAAACAAAAACACCGTAGCCATCGCTACGGTGTTTTATAGGTTTTATAAGCTTAAGCCAGCTCTTTTTGCAGTCTTTCTAACTGGGCCTTCAGCTCGGCAGGCAGCTTGTCGCCAAACTTCTTGTAGAACTCGGCAATGCCTTCAGCCTCTTCCTTCCAGGCCTCTTTGTCTACGGCTAAGATGCTCTTTAATACGTCTAAGTCGTAGTCTAAGCCGGTCAGGTCAATGTCCTCGGCGTTGGGAACGTAACCAATAGCGGTTTCTTCTGCGCCAACCTTGCCCTCGCAACGGTCAATAATCCAGTTGAGCACATGCGAAAGACAACTGCGGCAACGGACCGCCCCTACATCCATCATTCATAGACTATTGCGCAAATAAAGGACGTGTTACAGTTTTTGCAACACGTCCTTTTCCTTATCCAACAGTTTTGACGCTTTCGCGCTCTACAGGTGTGGTGTAGATCACATTGCGGTTTTCATGCTCTGTACCCTGTATGATCTGGTACAGCAGCC
>CAZUJI010000212.1:1759-3331 GCA_964620235.1 uncultured Eubacteriales bacterium | reverse complement strand
AGCCTTATCATAACACATTTATTTTGTTTTCGCAACTACTTTATTAGGAATTTTAAAGGCCGTTGATCTCTCGGCAATGACAGCACTGTACAAAGTGATTCGGCAGAATCTCTTCCAAAACCTGCGGCTGAGCACATTCATCGGTTGCATAAGGACAACGAGCCGCAAACCGACAGCCCGGTTTAGGATTGATCGGGGAAGTAATCTCGCCCTTCAGTTGGATGCGCTGCATTGGTTTCAACAAATCGACCGAAGGGATCGCAGACAACAGTGCCTTGGTATACGGATGCAGAGTTCTGGCAAAGAGTTCTTTGGTGGGAGCTTTTTCTACGGCCTGACCCAGATACATAACCAAAATGTGGTTGGAAATATGCCGCACAACCGATAGATCATGGGTCACAAACATATAGGCCAATCCCAGCTGTTGCTGAAGATCCATCAGAAGATTTAAGACCTGCGCCTGAATCGATACGTCCAATGCGCTGACCGGTTCATCGCAAACCACAAACTCCGGGTTTAATGCTAATGCACGGGCAATACCCACGCGCTGTCTGCGACCGCCATCCAGCTCGTGGGGATAACTGCGGCTCAGTCTTTCGTCAATGCCAACCATATCCATCAAGCGGGCGGTTGCCTCTTGCAGTTCTTTCTTAGACTTAGAATAACGACCTGACCGACGCAATGGCTCTTGCACAGTAAATTCGATACTCTTGCGGGGGTTCAAACTGGAATACGGGTCTTGGAAGATGATTTGCATCTTTTCTCGCGCAGCCTTCAGTTTATGCCCCTTCACATGGGTAATATCCTCACCATTCAGCAGAACCTGACCGGCGGTAGCCTCCTGCAGACGAATAATGGTTCGGCCCAACGTGCTTTTCCCGCAGCCGCTTTCACCAACAACACCTAACGTCTCGCCTTTGTTGATGGTAAAGCTAACACCATCTACAGCGTGGTTTGTTCCGGCTGGGACGTGAAAATATTTCTTTAAGTCTTTCACTTCAATCAAGGGGGTGTTCTCACTCATTTTTTGGCACCTCCAATGCGTGATAGCAACGTACAAAATGTCCGCTCTCTAATTCAACTTGTTCCGGAGAATTGGCCTTGCACTCCTCGGTTGCGTACACACAACGTGGGGCAAACGGGCAACCCACAATTTCGATTGTTGGGTCGGGAGGCATACCTGGAATAGGAGTCAGTCTGTCACAATCCTCGTTCATGCTGGGAAGAGAATCAAACAAGCCCTTGGTGTAGGGATGCGCAGGATGAGTAAATACATCCCACTTACTACCCTGTTCCACAATTCGACCGGCATAAATAACCGCCACATCATCACACATTTCGGCAATAACACCCAAATCGTGGGTAATGAGAATCATAGCTGTTTCAAACTGCTGGCGCAGATTTCGAATCAAATCAAGCACCTGCGCCTGAATGGTCACATCCAAAGCGGTAGTTGGTTCATCAGCCAGCAGAAGTTCGGGTTTACACGCTAAAGCCATAGCAATAACTACACGCTGCTTCATGCCACCAGAGAACTGATGAGGATATTCTACAAAACGCTCACCGGGGATA
>CAZUJI010000212.1:0-1749 GCA_964620235.1 uncultured Eubacteriales bacterium | reverse complement strand
TACCAATTCCAGCATTCGGACGGCTTCCTTTTCACACTGTTCACGGGACCACTCCTTGTTGTGCAAGGCAAGACCTTCTACAATCTGCTCACCAATCGTCATCAGGGGGTTCAATGCCGTCATAGGATCCTGGAAAATCATTGCAATCCGGTTGCCACGAACATGGAGCATTTCCTGCTCGGAAATCTTGCTAATTTTCTGACCGTCCAACCAAATCTTTCCGCTACGGATGTGGGCCCCTACATCTGGCAGAACTCGAAGAATTGCCTTTGCGATGGTGGTCTTGCCAGCACCAGTCTCACCGACCAGACCTAGGGTCTTTCCCCTATCCAATGTAAATGAAACTCCGTTGACTGCATGAATAACGTCTTTTTCCTGGGTATACTCTACCACCAAGTCTTTTACTTCAAGAAAATATTCATGATAATTCATGTCTTCCCCCCGCTTAATGACGCAGTTTTGGGTCAAGCGCATCGCGCAGACCGTCGCCCATCAGGTTGATGGAAAGCACGCAGATACCGATTGCAAGGCCTGGGAACAGAAGCATATGCGGATAAGAACGGATTACGGCCGTGCCAGCAGATAACATCGCACCCCATTCCGGCGTAGGAGGCTGCACACCGAGACCCAAGTAGCTCAATCCGGCTGCTAGGGTAATGGTCTGACCCACTTGCATCGTTGCGCTAACAAGAGTCGGCGAAATTACGTTGGGCAAAAGATGAGTGAACATAATCGTACCGCTAGAGCAGTTGATAGATTGCGCTGCCTCCAGATATTCCTTGCCGCGTTCGGCCAAAATCATGCCTCGAATCATACGGGCACCGCGGGGCACTGAACTGATTGCCAGCGCCAAAATGGTGTTAAAGAAGCCAGGTCCCAGTACGGCAGACAGAATAATTGTCATCAACATACCAGGAATTGCCTGCCAAATGTCAAGAAAACGCATGATATACATATCAGCCTTATTGCCGAAATAACCAGCAATACTGCCAATAACAACGCCAATGACCTGACCGAGCAGATCAGCCAGGATTCCCAGAACCAAAGAATAGCGTGCACCGTAAAGCAAACGAGAAAAAATGTCGCGTCCTAACTCATCCGTACCGCACCAATGTGCCCACGAGGGAGTGGCATACATATTCACAACATCCATCTCATAGGGACCATAGGGAGCAAGTATATCGGCAAAAACCGCAAAAAACACTATGATTGCAAAGATAATTCCTCCCAATTTAGCGCTGGGAGTTTTAAAAACCCGCTTTGCAGTGCTCCACATGCGCGAACTGCGCCGCCCAGACTTTGGGACAGAGGGTCGAGTTATTGTTTTTACTTTCATTCTCAGGCCCTCCTTCCAATCTTGATACCCTGATTGGCATACTGAGCTTTAATTCGCGGATCAAGCCATGCATAGCAAAGGTCAACCAGCAGCATAACAAATGCTGAGAAAATTCCAAGGAACAGCGTGCAACCGCGTACAATTGGGTAATCTCGATAGTTAATACCGTTGAGCAGATACAGGCCGACACCAGGAATACTGAAGATTTTTTCTGTAAGGGTAGAGCCAGCCACGATATGAGCCAGCGCACCACCCAAACTGGTGATAACAGGCATCATGGCATTGGGCAACATGTGCTTTGTCACAACCATGCGTTCGGTCTGGCCCTTTGCCCGAGCAGTGGTGATAAAGTCCGCACGCATGGTCTCCAGCACCGAGGAACGAATTTGGCGGGCATTGGAAGCAATTCCACC
>CAZUJI010000211.1:0-3338 GCA_964620235.1 uncultured Eubacteriales bacterium | reverse complement strand
GGTCCGTTTGTCTGAGGGGCACGCCGCGTTGCTACACCCCTTTGTAGACTCTAAGGGTAACTTTGGTAAGGCCTACTCCCGTGATATGGCCTTTGCCGCCAGCCGTTATACCGAGGCCAAGCTTTCGCCCATAGCGGCCGAGCTGTTTAAAGACATTGATAAAGACACGGTAGATTTGGTGGACAACTACGACGCCACTATGAAAGAGCCCACCTTATTACCGGTTTCCTTCCCCTCGGTGCTGGTAAATGCCAACACCGGTATTGCGGTAGGTATGGCCAGCTCGATTTGCCCCTTCAACTTAGAAGAGGTTTGCCGCACCACCATTGCGTATATTAAAGACAATGAAATCAACGTGGCCGATACTTTAATTGCCCCCGATTTTCCAAACGGCGGCCAGCTGCTGTACGATAGGGAAGAGATGGAGAAGATTTACCAAACCGGTCGCGGCAGCTTTAAGGTGCGCTCGGTTTACGCCTACGATAAATCGGCCAACTGCATTGATATTACCCAAATTCCGCCCACCACCACCGTGGAGGCGATTATTGAAAAGGTAATTGAGCTGGTTAAGCTGAAAAAGATTACCGAAATCAACGATATTCGTGACGAAACCGGCTTGCAGGGCTTAAAAATCACCATTGATTTAAAACGGGGCGTGAATGCCGACGTTTTAATGCAAAAGCTCTTTAAAATGACCCCGCTGCAAGACAGCTTTTCTTGCAACTTTAACGTGCTTATCGGCAGCGCGCCTAAGGTGTTGGGTGTAAAAGAGATTATCTCTGAGTGGGTGGCCTTTCGTGTGGATTGCGTGCGCCGCCGCACCTATTTTGATTTGTGTAAGGCCAAAAAGCGCCACCATTTGTTAAAGGGTCTTTCTAAAATTCTGCTGGATATTGACAAGGCCATTAAAATCGTCCGCGAAACGGTAGAAGAAAAAGAGGTTGTGCCCAATTTAATGATTGGCTTCGGCATCGACGAAGAGCAGGCCGAGCACGTGGCCGAAATTAAATTGCGCCACCTAAACCGTGAATATATCCTTAAAAAGTTAGACGAAATCGACGATTTGGAAAAGCAAATTGCCGATTTGGAAGAAACCTTGGAGAAGCGCCGCAAGGTGTATAACATTATCGTTAAAGAGCTTGAAAATATCATCGAAAAATTCAAGCAGCCCCGCCGCACCGCTATTATTTCGGCCGAAGATAACGCCCTGCCCGACGTAGAGGTGCAGGTGGCCGATTACCCGGTGCATCTGTTCTTTACCAAAGAGGGGTACTTTAAAAAGATTACCCCGCAATCGTTGCGTATGAGCGGTGAGCACAAGCTGAAGGAGGGCGACAGTATTATTCAAACCGCCGAGTCGCAGAATATTGCCGACTTGCTCTTCTTTACCAATAAGTGTCAGGTTTACAAAGCTAAAGCCGCCGACTTTGCCGACACCAAAACCAGCGTGCTGGGCGACTATATTCCCGCCGCTTTAAGTATGGACGAAGGGGAGACCGCCCTGCAGATGGTGCACACCGTGGGCTATAACGGCTATTTGATTTTTGTGTTTACCAACGGCCGTATTTCCAAGGTAGCATTGTCGGCCTACCAAACCAAAAATAACCGTAAAAAGCTAATTAACGCGTATACCGACAAGCACGAGCTATGTAAAATCCTTTGGATTCCCGAGGATAAGGAGATTATGCTGCAGTCTACCAACGGTCGCACGCTTTTGGTGCATACCGGCGCTTTGCAAACCAAGGCCACCAAAGACAATGGCGGTGTAGCCGTTATGACCCAGAAAAAGGGCCAACGGGTCATTGAGGTTGCCGAGTATATCGAGGGTATGCTGGCCAAGCCCCATCGCTACCGCGCCCGCAATCTGCCCGCCGCCGGCAGCTTTTTAACCGCCGACGATAACGTCGAGCAGCTAACCATGTAATGGGCAAAAAAATACCGTTTGTGATGGACTGATGTCTATCCCAAACGGCAGTCAGTCCATCGACAAACGCAAGCAAAATCTTTTTCGTTGGCTGACAGTACTATTATATTGCGTATTTAAAAAAATACACAAGGAAAATACTGGATATTTGACAAACACAAAAAATTAGAGTATCATATTGGATTAGAAAATGCATTTGGAGGAACTACCATGGCTAAAGAATTAGCAAAGGTTTACGAGCCACAGGCCGTAGAAGATAGATTGTACCGCTTTTGGAACGAAGGCGGCTATTTTCGCGCAGAAGTAGACCAAAAGAAAAAACCCTACACCATTGTTATACCGCCACCCAACATCACGGGTCAGCTGCATATGGGCCACGCGCTGGATAATACCCTGCAGGATATTTTAATCCGTTGGCGTCGTATGCAGGGCAGAGCCGCCCTTTGGGTCCCCGGCACCGACCACGCATCCATTGCCACCGAGGCTAAAATCGTAGAGGCTATGCGCGCAGAGGGTATCTCTAAAGAAGATATCGGCCGCGAGGCCTTTTTGGTGCGCGCTTGGGATTGGAAAGAAAAATATGGCGGCCGCATTGTAGAGCAGCTGAAAAAGTTAGGCTCTTCTTGCGACTGGAGCCGTGAACGCTTCACCTTAGACGAGGGCTGTTCTAAAGCCGTTCGTGAGGTTTTTGTTCGCCTGTACGAAAAGGGCTTGATTTATCGCGGTGAGCGTATTATTAACTGGTGCCCCCATTGCCAAACCTCTATCTCTGACGCCGAGGTTGAATATAGCGAGAAGGACGGCTCCTTCTGGCATTTGCGCTACCCGTTAACCGACGGCAGCGGTTGGATCGAGCTGGCTACCACCCGTCCCGAGACCTTGTTGGGCGATACTGCTGTGGCCGTACACCCCGACGACGAGCGTTACAAGGCTATGGTTGGCAAAACCGTTACTCTGCCTTTGGTAGGTCGCGAGATTCCCGTTGTGGCCGACACCTACGTTGAGCAGGATTTTGGTACCGGTGTGGTTAAAATTACCCCCGCCCACGACCCCAACGACTTTGAGGTTGGCCTGCGTCACAACCTGCCGGTTATTAACGTAATGACCCCCGACGCCCATATTAACGAGAACGGCGGCAAGTACTGCGGCTTAGACCGTTACGAGGCTCGCAAGGCCATTGTTAAAGATTTGGAAGAGGGCGGCTTCTTGGTAAAAATTGAGCCTATGAAGCACAACGTTGGCTCTTGCTACCGCTGCAACACCACCGTAGAGCCCTACGTTTCCAAGCAATGGTTTGTTAAAATGGCCCCCTTGGCCGAGCCGGCCATCGACGCCGTTAAAAACAAAGATATCAAGCTGATTCCCAGCCGTTTTGAAAAGGTATACTACAACTGGATGGAGAACATCAAAGACT
>CAZUJI010000210.1:0-3345 GCA_964620235.1 uncultured Eubacteriales bacterium | reverse complement strand
GGCTGAAGATGTTGCCTCAATTGGTAATTCGCTTTCGAATCACCTTTATGAGTGGGCATCAACAAATGAACGAATCCAGATCGTTAATACCTTCATTGAAGGTGTGCAGATCGACGGTCTTTGGAGTACTGACGGTTCAGACGATGATAAATTGAGTCCCAATGAGAAGAAAATTGTTATTGCTTCCGAAATTGTAGCTGCAATTTCGGGCTGGATCGCTGGCATAATGCTTAACAAAATTGAAATTGGTGATCCAGATTCTCCTGCTACATCCCTGGGATATACAGGTTTTCAAGGAACAATGGTTGAATTTGATAGATTGTCTGGTTTTCCGACAAATTTCCCTTTTTGGGAATTTATTGAGCTTGCTTATAGGACCGATTGTGTCTTGCCAATTGCTATGGATTCATCGTGTATTCTGGGTATCTATTGGAATGAATACGGTGTTTTGCATAAAGGTATTTTTGTTAATCCTTACGCTAGTGTTCATGCGAATCATTTTACATTAATCCCGTTGGCGGATTTAACTCTTTATCCTGATTGTGCTTATGCCAATCCAAGTAGATTAGGTCTTTGTTATTCTACGGAAACGGTGAAATCCGATCCTAATTTTTTGACTTCTTCGTATTATGCAATTGATTGGTCTTATTGCACCGGTAAAACCGATATTATTGCTTCTGAATCTGCTATTTATGCGTATTATAAGTCATCGACTGATTCTGTTTTTAAAACATCTAAGTTTACTGTTTCTTTGGACTTCTTTTATGATTCTTTGAATTATACTTCTCCGTCTTGGTCTCATTGGCAATATTACTATTTCCTTACTGGTTTTAATTATCTTCAAGGAGAGACATTAGTGCCCGCTGTTGTTGGTGATGTTGTTTCTGATCTTGAATCCGGGGCAATTACTGATGAGGAAATCCCCCTTGTAGATATCAACTACTCCATGCTTCTGCCGGAGCACATGGGCACATTGGCAGGAATCCAGAACCTTGGCCACATGTTTGCTGTTGGAGATCTGACGCTGGATCAATATCTTGCCATGGCTCAGACGCCGGATGATGGAGCTGAGATGCCCACAATCGTATCCGGAATTCCTTACGGAAGTGAGATCACATACTTGCAAGGGCAAACAGCATCGCCTATCACAATTCTTGCCAATGTTTCTGACGGCGGCACACTTTCCTATGAGTGGTACCGCTACGGAACAGATTCCAATGGAACACTTTATCCTGTGGAGGTCCTGGATACTGACAACTCTTTTCTTCCGTCAACGGCTGATTTGGGTACTGCATATTACTATTGCCGGGTTATCAATACAGACACTAGCGGCCTTGTTTCTTACAATCAGACTTCTTCAATTAAGGTCTCCGTTGTGTCGGATCCCGATGCGGGATCTGATTCAGAGACAGAGACACAGCCGGGAGTTACAGTTAATCCGGATTCTATAGGCCAGGTCGATGCCGAAACATTTTGGGATCAACTTCCAACCGCCATAGCGCAGCCTTTTGAGACTCTCGGAAACTTTGTTATAGAGGGAGTTCAAGATATATTTGTCCCCTCTGAAGATTTTATTTCTGATAAAGTGGATACTTTGATGACCGAATTTTCTTTCATTGAGCCCGTTGTTACATTGGTGAAAACGTTCTTCGGTGGCATAGATTCAACTTTGCAGGAACCTCCGGTCATATATATCAATTTGGATGATACTCGGGGATCTTATGATATTGGTGGTAAAACGCCTTTTATCGATATGACATGGTACGCTGAGTACAAGCCCACCGTTGATAAGCTTCTTAGCGCTTTTCTTGTGGCTGTTTTCCTTTGGCGGCTCTTCAGGCAGCTTCCCGGTATTGTGTCCGGTATGCCCGGTGATTTTGTCATGGATGGCCTTTCACAGCTGCATATCGAGCTGCCGTCCCGGAAGGCTGGTTATGAGATCCAGCGCATCTCTAACCGGGAATCAATACGAAAGGGGCCTAAGAAATGATTTCTGAGTTTTTCTTGAATATCATTTTTAAACTTGTTACCGGGTTTCTGAATCTGCTTCCGGATATCAATTTCACTGTGGAATCTTCTGCGTTTGAATACTTTCTTGGTATCGTACAAGTTGCTGCTTATATGCTGCCCATGGGCACTGTTATGATGATTATCGATTTGATCATAATTTTCACGCTACTGCGCATTGTGATCGCTGTGATCAAATCAATCTGGGATCTTCTTCCCCTGGTCTGATGGAGGTGCTTTATGCTTAAAAAAGGTTTTGATGTTCTTCTGAAAATGCTGTCGTTTCTGTCGCCGGTGCTCTGGCTCTGTGGGATAGTGATCGTTGTGTTTGTGATTCTCTGCGGTTTTTGGTTCTTCCGGCTGAAGAAAGAGGGCCATGTGTATCATCCTTCCGGTCAGGTTCCGCCGAAAAAGGTTGGTCTGCTGCGGAAGCTGCTTATGATCCCCCGGCGCTATATGCTGGACCGCTTCGAACGGGAAACTGGTTACTTCCATCCCCGAGGGATTCATATGTTCTGCGGTGAACAGGGGGCCGGCAAGACGATTTCCGCTGTGGAAATGATGCTCCGGCTCCGTCATCAGTATCCCATGTCGAAGATGATCACCAATTTTGGAGTAGAAGGGGAAGACGATGCCCTGGATCAATGGCAGCAGCTGCTTACCTACACCAACGGCCACCAGGGTGTGATTGTTGGAATCGATGAGATCCAAAACTGGTTTATGTCCGGCGTGAACAAGCTTCCGGAAGGGATGCTGGAAGTGGCCACCCAGAATCGGAAGCATAACCGGATCCTCTGTTGTACAGCCCAGGTTTTCACCCGCGTAAACAAGGGCCTGCGTGAACAGGTGACGATGGTGTACAATCCCCATACATTCCTTGGCTGCTTCACCGTCGTGGTTCGTCGGAAGCCTATCTTCGATTCAGAGGGCAATGTGATCAGTATGAAATATCGGGGAATGTATTGCTTCGTCCACACGGACGAGATCCGGAACGCTTTCGATACTTACAAAGTGATTCACACCCTTGCAAAAGAAGGCTTCAAGGATCAGCCGGTCCAGCCGATTACGAATATCTATGTCGAAGGCGGCAAGCGGAAGTGAGCCGGCGGGCCGGCTCACTCCGCTGCCGCAGGAGAGATTCGTATCAAATTCCCCCGGCTCCCCGGGACTTCTTTATTCTGATTGGAGGTTTATTATGAAAAGAATTCTATGTGTCTCTCTGTCTTTGCTCCTGCTCTGCCCCATCCTGCTCCTCCCCGCCGCCGCTGCTGAGCCGGAGGAATATGTCTTCGAATACGTGGAGCCGTTGGCTTTGATGTCGGATGATTATGATTTTGA
>CAZUJI010000209.1:0-3367 GCA_964620235.1 uncultured Eubacteriales bacterium | reverse complement strand
GTCGTCCATACCGCCGGTCATTTCTTTACGGTAGCGGGCAATAAAAGGGATGGTATTTCCGTCGTCAATGAGTTTAACGGTATTTTCAACAAATTTTTCGTTTAAACCAAACTGTGAGCAAAGCTCCTTAATAATTTCCATAATTAACCTCTATTTTTCAATAAATGCAAAATCAATGTATCCGGGTGTGTTATGTATAGCTACGTTTTTAAGGTCAGCATTATGGGCAAACACCCGTTGGCTGTAAAAAAGCGGAATCACGCCGGCGTCGGTCAGCAAAAGTCGTTCGGCAGTGCAAGCGTTTTGTGTTGCGGCATTATTTTTTGCTAATTCTGTTAAAGCAGAATCATAAGCCGAATTTTTAAAGTTGTTTACGCTACCGTTTGAAGAAAATTGATCTAAAAAACTGTGGGCATTGCCGTTAATATCGGTTAACGGGTAAAGTGCAACGGTATAATTGCCGTTTTGCACCTGCGTTTTAAGGGCAGAAGCGCTGGTGGCTTGAATATTTACGTATGCTCCCAATACCTGCTGCCATTGGCTGACAATATCGGTTAAAACGTTTTTGATTTGCTCATTATCTTCATATAAAACGGTAATGGTTGGCGCGTTACCGCCATTTTTTTGTATGGCAGATAAGAATAAACTGCGGGCTTGTTGCGCATCAAACGCGTAAATTGATTTATTTTGTAAAGCAGCTTGCTGCAAACTTTCCTCGTTTACGGCCAGGGTTTGTGGAAAAATAGATTCTGCTTTTTGAAAATAAGACGGTAATTTATTGACGTAAAAATTGCGATGCACGCTTAAAGCAAAGGCTTTGCGAAGCGTATCGTCTTTAAATATGCCGGTTTTATTAAACAAAAGGGCATAGGTGGTGTTTTGCAAGGCGGTGGTGTTTAGGCCTTCTTCTACTGCTAAATCGGATTGTGTGTAAGAAACTTCGCCTAAGTCGGCATTGCCGTTGGCAAGCAGTTGCATAAGAGGCGTTTCGCCCGTTTCTGTGCTTAGATATACGGCGCTGGCCTTGGCAGAAAAAACGCCGTTATATTTACTGCTTTGTATCAATCGAATTTTCTTTTGATCCTTCCATTTTGAAATCTTAAACGGTCCGTTGGATAAAATATATTTCTCCGATAAGCCGTATTTTCCACCGCAGGAGTTAAAAAAGTTTTCGTTACAAGGCATTGCGATAGGGGACGCAAGGGTGTTGAGAAAATAGGGGTCGGAGTAATCTAATTGGATTTGCAAAACCTTATCCGATAAAGCGTTAACGCCCAAAGAAGATGAGGATGCATTTCCATTTAATATGGCCCATGCATTTTTTATACAAAGCAAATCTGTGGCGTGAGGGGCTTTGGTGGATTTATCCACCGCTCGTTTTAAGGCAAAAACAAAATCCTGTGCCGTTATAGCTGTACCGTCATTCCAAACGGCATCTTTTTTTACGGTAAAGGTATATTGCAAGCCGTTGGAGTCTATCTCATAGGTATCGATTACACCCTTTGCGATTTTGCCTGAGGCATCGTAGCGGAATAGCCCTTCAAAAATATTGCGGACAATTAAAAATTCCGCGTCCGATTCCGCCAATTGCGGGTCGATATTTTGGGGCATAGACGGAATAATATAGTCCAGCGAAAACTCTTGCCCACAGCTGCAGCAAGATATTGTTGTAATTATAGTTAAAAATATAGCGAGTATTCTTTTTAGCATAGTTTTTCCCCATATATTATGTATTTAACCTATTATATAATATATAAATATACTTTGCAAGAAAATAAATTTTTAAGGTGTAAAGAAAAATGCTTGACAGATAGACGGCAATCGTATATAATAGCCATTGTGAGTTCAAAAGGGGGCCTTTTAAATATGGCAAAAGATAATAGAATTCCATATTTATTAGACTGTTACGGTCCGCTTTTATCGCAAAAACAATTTTCTGTGGTGGATTTGTACTATAACGAAGATTTTTCGTTGGCCGAAATTGCCGAGAACGAGGGTATAACCCGCCAAGGTGTATTAGATGCCATTAAGCGGGCCGAAGCTCAACTGCTGGCCTTTGAAGAAAAACTGCATTTTTTAGAAAAGGTGAATCGGCTGTGGCAGCTTTCTGCCAATGCAAAAAAAGAGGGGTCTGCCGCAGAATTGTGCGAATATATCGACACGCAACTTTTATAACCAACAAGGAGGGCGAGTATGGCTTTTGAAGGTCTTTCAGAAAAATTAAATGCTGCATTTAAAAAACTGCGTTCCCGCGGCAAATTAACCGAAGCAGACTTAAAAGAAACTATGCGCGAGGTTCGCTTAGCCCTTTTAGAAGCAGACGTTAACTACAAAGTTGCCAAGGATTTTACGAACAAAGTCGTTGAAGAGAGCATTGGCCAGAAGGTAATGGACAGTTTAACCGCTCCCCAAATGGTGGTTAAAATCGTTCGAGACTCGTTAACCGAGCTTATGGGCGGCAGTACCGCTCGCATCAACACAGCCTCTAAAATTCCCACCGTTATTATGATGTGTGGCTTACAGGGCTCCGGTAAAACCACACACAGTGCTAAATTGGCCAAAAAATTAAAGGCTGAAGGGCACCGCCCAATGCTGGTGGCTTGCGATATTTATCGCCCTGCCGCTATTGACCAATTAAAGGTATTAGGTGAAAAAATCGGCGTGCCCGTGTTTGAGCAAGGCACCGAAAAGCCTGAAAAAATCGCCGTAAACGCCGTTAAACACGCCCGCGACTACGGCAATGATTTTATATTGTTAGATACTGCCGGTCGTTTACACATTGACCAAGAGCTAATGGATGAGCTAAAGCGCATCACCCAAGCGGTTGAGGTAAACGAGACGTTACTGGTAATCGACTCTATGGTCGGTCAAGACTCGGTAAATATTGCAAAATCCTTTAACGATTTGTTAGAGATTGACGGTGTAATTCTTACTAAGTTAGACGGCGATACCCGTGGCGGTGCGGCTTTATCGGTTAAAGCGGTTACAGGCAAGCCCATTAAGTTTGTGGGTACCGGCGAAAAATTAGACGATTTAGACGCATTCCACCCCGACCGAATGGCATCCCGCATATTGGGTATGGGTGACGTGCTCTCACTAATTGAAAAAGCCGAGCAGGAAATTGACGAGAAACAGGCCGAAGAGGTTGCTCGACGACTGCAAGAAAACAAGTTTGATATGAACGACTTGTTAAACCAATTTCAAAGCATCAAAAAAATGGGGCCGCTTAAAAACGTGCTTTCTATGCTTCCGGGGATGGAGAAGCAGTTAAAGGACGTAGACATTGACGACCGTCAAATGCTGCGCGTAGAGGCCATTATCCATTCTATGACCAAAAAAGAACGGGCAAAGCCCGACATCATAAACG
>CAZUJI010000208.1:0-3373 GCA_964620235.1 uncultured Eubacteriales bacterium | reverse complement strand
CTTGGGCAAAACCTTGGAAGAGGCCTTGTTTAAGGGCTTAATCTCTGCCGGCTTTACGCTGGAGGGCTCTAAGCGTGGCGGCGTGTTTATCAGCGTGGGCGACAGCGACAAGTTCGAGATTGTAGAGCTGGCCAAAAAGTTAGATGATTTAGGCTATAAGCTCTTTGCCACCGAGGGTACCGCCCGCACCATTGCCCAGCTGGGCATCGACGTACAGGTTACCGCACCCCTGCGCGACAGCGAGCAGATTATCAAGCTGTTAGAGGGCGGCGCGATTGACTTTATCGTATACACCGGTACCGGTAAGCAGTCGTCTATTGAAGACTACATTCGCGTGCACCGTCGCGCGGTACAGCTGTCTATCGGCTGCTTTACCTCGTTAGATACTGCCAACGCCGTGGCCGACATTATTGCCAGCCGCTTCACCCAAGAAAATACCGAGCTGGTCAACATCAACGATATGCGCGCCACACGGCAAAAAATCAAGTTTGCCAAAATGCAGGCTACCGGTAACGATTATATCTTAATCGACAATTGCGACGGTAAAATTACCTGCCCCGAGTCGCTGTGTATCAACTTCTGTGACCGTCACTACGGCATCGGCGGCGACGGTATCGTCCTGGTGGAAAAATCCCCCGTGGCCGACGCCAAGATGCGTGTGTTCAATAAAGACGGTAGTGAAGGTAAAATGGGCGGTAACGGTATTCGTTGCGTGGCCAAATACCTGTACGATAACGGCATCGTCAAGCGTGAAACCCTGAGCATTGAAACGGCCAGCGGTATCAAAAACCTAACGCTCTACGTTGCTAACGGCAAGGTAAGCTCGGTTTGTGTAGATATGGGCAAGGCCGACCTGCGCGCCAAGAATATTCCCGTTGCCATAGAGGCCGAACGGGTCATTGACCATCCGGTAACCGTCGGCGGGCAAGATTACAACATTACCTGCGTGTCGGTGGGCAACCCCCATTGCGTGGTGTTCTGCGGTAACGTAAACGCTATGCCGGTTAAAACGGTAGGCCCCTTATTTGAAAATGCCGAAATCTTCCCCGAGCGGGTAAACACCGAGTTTATTCGCGTGGTGAATAAGAGCACCATTAAAATGCGCGTATGGGAGCGCGGCAGCGGCGAAACCTACGCCTGCGGTACCGGCGCCTGCGCTGCTGTGGTTGCCGCAACCGAGAATGGCTTTTGCAATAAGGGCGAGGATATTTGCGTTAAGGTAAAGGGCGGCGATTTGTTGGTCAACTACACCGACGACCATCTGCTGCTTACCGGTAACGTAAAAACCGTGTTCGAAGGCGAATTTGCATATTAAACAAAACAAACAAGACCTGAAGCAATCTTCAGGTCTTGTTTTATAGCTGTATTTATTGCTCTCGCGTTACGTTTTTTAACCAAACCATCTTTTTATAACGGGGTAGGGTAAAGGGGAGCTTTAAAAGCTCGTCGCAGGTTAAAAACAGGTAAACGATGGGCACGCTCCAATGGAACACAAAGGCCGCCAAAGCACCCCAAAGCAGGCTGCAGGGCCACATGGTAATTACATCTACCACCAGCCCGAACTTTGTGTCGCCCCCCGAGCGGAATACCCCTACCACCAGCGTGGTGTTTACCGACTGGCAAACCACGTAGTAGCTCATAATCAACAGCATCATCTTTAAATGCTCGGCGGCCTGCGGGGTAATGGTAAAGGCGGCGATTACAAAGGGTCGTATGGCCAAAATCAGCAGCCCGCTGCAAATGCCCGCAATCAAGGTTACCCGTAACAGGCGCTTTGCATCCCGTTTGGCTCGCTCGGTTTCACCGGCGCCAATTTCTTTACCCAAAATAATGGCCGTGGCGCTGGCAAGGCCAAACCCTATAACCATCGACAGCTGCCGTACCACCTGCGCCACTGAGTTGGCGGCCACCACCGAGTTGTCCATATGCCCTACGATAATGGGGGTTACCGTCATAGCCATACCCCATAAAAATTCGTTGGCCGTTACCGGCAGAGCGTATTTTAAAAAGTCCCTTAACAGCCAGCCCTCGGTTTTAAAAATATAGGGGACCCGTATGCGAATAATGCCGTTTTTAAAAGAGTAGATTACCGAAATAACCACCTCTAACCCGCGGGCGGCCACAGTACCCAACGCCGCGCCGATAATGCCTAATTCGGGCAGACCGAACAAGCCGAAAATCAGCAGTCCGTTTACAATAATATTCAGCACCAGCGAGGCCAAAAAGGTTAGGGTAGATACCACCACCCTCTCCACCGACCGCATAGCGTTTAAAAAGGTGGTGCTAACGGCCATAAAAATATACGAAACACTCACGTATTGCAAATATTTTACACCCTCGGCAATAATGGTCTCGTCGTTGGTAAAAATCCGCATAATGGGGGTGGGGAAGAGCATAGCCACCGCCGTAAACAGGCAAGAAAAAATAAGCGAAAACCGCAGCGAAATGCCCAGCACCTTTTCAATGGTCACCCGGTCGCCCTTGCCCCAGTATTGGGCGCAAAGCACGCTGGCCCCCGAGGTAACGCCAAATATAAACAGCGACAGTATAAATTGCACCTGGCTGGCCAACGAGCCGGCCGAAAGTACCGTCTCGGACACCGCCCCCAGCATAATCACGTCGGCCGAGGTCACCGCCACGTTAATTAAATTCTGCAGCGCCATAGGTAACACCAGGGCGGCCAGCATTTTATAAAATTCTTTGGAGTTTACGCTTGCTTTTTGCATTCTGTTGCAGTCCTTTTTCTCAAAATCCAAACTGATACTATGGTATACTATAGCGCCTAAATTGTCAACAAAAAACGCGAAAGAGCCGAAACTCTTTCGCGTTGCTGTTTAACGTAAAAATTACATTAAGGAGTTGTACAAAGCGGTAATTTCTTCTACGCTGGTGTCGCGGGGGTTGCCCGGGCGGCAAGCATCGTCAAAGGCAGACTGTGCCAGGAAGGGGATATCCTCCGGCTTAACAATCTCTTTCAGGTCGGCAGGAATGCCCACGTCTAAAGACAATTGCTTCACAGCCTCAATGGCGGCCTTGCGGTACTCTTCAACGCTCATAGCCTCGGTGCCTTCCACACCCATAGCCTGTGCAATGTACTTGTACTTGTCACCGGTCTCGGGAGCGTTGTACTCCATAACGGTGGGCAGAATAATGGCATTGGCAACGCCGTGGGGGGTGTCGTACAAAGCACCCAAGGGGTGTGCCATAGAGTGTACAATGCCCAAGCCAACGTTAGAGAAGCCCATACCGGCAATGTATTGGCCCAAAGCCATACCCTCGCGACCCTCGGCGGTGTTGTTTACAGCGCCGCGCAGGCTGGCAGCAATAATCTTAATGGCCTCTAAGTGGAACATATCGGACAGAGCCCAGGCGC
>CAZUJI010000207.1:1792-3378 GCA_964620235.1 uncultured Eubacteriales bacterium | reverse complement strand
TGATGTGGTAACGCACACCAGGCAAGTCCTTTACACGGCCGCCACGAATCAGAACAACGCTGTGCTCTTGCAGGTTATGCCCAATACCGGGAATGTAAGCAGAAACTTCAATACCGTTGGACAAACGTACTCTGGCAACTTTACGCAATGCAGAGTTCGGCTTCTTCGGTGTGAGCGTTTTAACAGCGGTACAAACGCCTCTCTTTTGGGGAGAATCGTTGTCGGTTGCTGCACGTTTAATAGAGTTGAAGCCCTTTAATAAAGCGGGAGCTTTGGCCTTCTTCTCAACAGTAGCTCTACCGTTGCGCACCAATTGGTTAAAGGTTGGCATATGGCACCTCCTTACTCAAAACGTATACCAGGCAAACCGGAAAAGCCCAGTTTTGCATAGTACCAAGTGTGCATAGTCTGCACAAGTGTATAGTATAGCAGAGCAAATGCAAGTTTGTCAAGCATTCTGACGAAATTTTGTTGGATTTTTTGTGTAAATGTTAGAAAAAATCGGTTGAATGAAAAGTCACGGGTGCAAACATCAATATTTTGGCAATTTTAAGCCAAAATATGCCTGTTTTTTTAAAAATAAGCCTTCCAATTCGGTGCATTTTCCACCTCATCCACCGTAAACGGTCCCCCTTCCCCTCAAGGGGAAGGCTGAAACACTCATTTTGCTGTCTTTTTTGCAAAAAATATCGGCGGCACAAATATGCCGCCGATATTGGGATTAAAAGCTATGCGGTTTGCTCAGTAGCTTCTTCGGCAACAGCCTGAGAAGCCTCTTCAACCTCTTGGGGCTCGGTGGGCTCTTGCTGAGTGTGGTACTTTGTACCGGTACCGGCAGGAACCAATTTACCGATGATAACGTTCTCCTTCAAGCCAAACAGCGGGTCTACCTTGCCCTTAATAGCGGCGTCGGTAAGCACGCGGGTGGTCTCCTGGAAGGAGGCGGCCGATAAGAAGGACTCGGTGGCCAAGGAGGCCTTGGTGATACCCAACAGAACCGGCTCGTACTCGGCTTCGCGCAGCTCGGTCTCCCCTGCTGCTACGCGGGCGCGAATCTCTTCGTTGGCGGCGTATACTTCGTAACGCTCGGCCAGGGTGGAGATGATACCGGTGTCGCCCGGGTCGGTGATGCGGACCTTGCGCATCATCTGACGAACGATAACCTCAATATGCTTATCGTTAATATCAACACCCTGCAGACCGTAGGTCAACTGGATTTGAGAGATGATGTAGTCTTGCACGGCCTCGGGGCCCTTGATAGCCAAGATATCGCCGGGGCAGCTGGCGCCTTCGGTTAACGAGTCGCCGGCCTTGACCTTTTGACCCTCGGCAACGCAAATACGGTAATCGTAAGGAATAACGTATTTTTTCTCGTCGGCCTCGGTCTCGGAGGTAACAAGAACAACGCGGTTCTTCTTCTCTTCGGCAAAGCGAACAACACCGTCCATTTCAGAAAGAATGGCGCTGCGCTTGGGACGACGAGCCTCAAACAGCTCTTCTACACGGGGCAGACCTTGGGTAATATCCTCGGTACTGGCAACACCGCCGGTGTGGAACGTACGCATGGTAAGCTGTGTACCGGGCTC
>CAZUJI010000207.1:0-1782 GCA_964620235.1 uncultured Eubacteriales bacterium | reverse complement strand
TGGACTGAGCGGCGATGATACCGACAGCCTCGCCAACGGTAACCGGTGTGCCGGTGGCCAGGTTGGCACCGTAACACTTTTTACATACGCCGTGCTTAGAGCGGCAGTTTAAGATGGAGCGGATAGCGATGGAGGTTACACCTGCATTTACAATGGTTTGTGCATCCTCATCGGTTAACATATGCTGGTTGTCAACAATAACCTCACCGGTCTTCTCGTCAACAAAATTCTCCAGCAAATAACGGCCAACCAAGCGGCTCTTCAGCGGCTCGATAACGTTGTTGCCGTCTTTAATGTCGGAAATAACCAGACCCTCGGTGGTGCCGCAATCGTCGTCGCGAACGATAACGTCTTGCGAAACGTCAACCAAACGACGGGTCAAATAACCGGATTCTGCGGTACGCAGAGCGGTATCGGCCAAGCCTTTACGGGCACCACGGGAAGAGATAAAGTACTCTAACACGCTTAAGCCCTCACGGTAGTTGGCGCGAATGGGAACTTCGATAACTCGACCGGCGGTATTGGAGACCAAGCCTCTCATACCGGCCAACTGGGT
Organism: uncultured Eubacteriales bacterium; assembly: GCA_964620235.1. Classification (GTDB taxonomy): domain Bacteria; phylum Bacillota; class Clostridia; order Oscillospirales; family Acutalibacteraceae; genus CAZUJI01. The sequence goes on along the minus strand of CAZUJI010000207.1, from coordinate 1,226 downwards.
AATCTGGCTCATAGAACCACGGGCACCGGAGTCGGCCATCATAAAGATGGGGTTGAATTCGTCTAAGTTGTCTTTTAAGGCATTAGAAACCTCTTTGGTGGTGGAGTTCCAGGTCTCAACTACCTTGTTTAAACGCTCGTCATCGCTTAAGAAGCCACGGCGGAAGTCGCGGGTGATCTTCTCAATGCGGGTTTCGGCCTTGGAGATCAGCTCGGCCTTAACCGGCGGGATAATCGCATCGGAAACCGATACGGTAATGGCGCCGCGGGTAGAATATTTAAAGCCGGTGGCTTTAATCTTATCTAACACAATGGCGGCCTGGCTGGTGCCGAATACCTTAATGCAGCGGTCGATAATTTTGCCCAGCTGCTTTTTGTCGATTTTGTTTACGCGGCGGTTTTCACCCTCGCCAATGTAAACGGGAATTTCTAAATCCAGCTCGTTGCCCGGCTTTTTGGGGATATAGCCTAAGCCGTCGGGAATGGATTCGTTAAACAGTAAGAAACCAACGGTAGCGTCAATAATCTGAGACAGCTTGCCCTGGGCGGTTTCTTTGGTCATACGCACTTTAATGGGTGCGTGCAGGCCAACTACGCCGTCCTGGTAGGCCATAATGGCTTCGTCCTTATCGCGGAAGATTTTACCGGCGCCGGGCTCGTTCTCTTTCACCAAGGTTAAGTAGTAGGAGCCCAAAACCATATCCTGCGTGGGCACGGAAATGGGACGACCGTCGGAGGGCTTGAGCAGGTTGTTGGCAGCCAGCATCAAAAAGCGGGCTTCAGCCTGTGCCTCAGCCGACAGAGGTACGTGAACAGCCATTTGGTCGCCGTCGAAGTCGGCGTTGTAGGCGGTACATACCAGCGGGTGCAGCTTTAAGGCGCGACCCTCTACCAATACCGGCTCAAAGGCCTGGATACCCAAACGGTGCAAGGTAGGTGCACGGTTTAACAGTACCGGATGGTCTTTAATAACGGTTTCTAAAGCGTCCCACACCTCGGTGCCGGCGCGCTCTACCATTTTGCGGGCGGTTTTAATGTTGGTTACGGCGCTGGTTTCAACCAAACGCTTCATAACGAAGGGCTTAAACAGCTCTAAGGCCATCTCTTTGGGCAGACCGCACTGGTACATCTTCAGCTCGGGGCCTACAACGATAACCGAACGGCCGGAGTAGTCAACACGTTTACCCAAAAGGTTTTGACGGAAACGGCCTTGCTTACCCTTTAACA
>CAZUJI010000206.1:0-3384 GCA_964620235.1 uncultured Eubacteriales bacterium | reverse complement strand
GCTACGCGTACCCTTCAAGCAGGTGTTGTCTTACGTGCAAAAGCACGACCAGACTGACACTTTGTTTGAACTGCAAAATTTGTATTTTGGGTGCGGCAACAGCCCGGTGGATATGGCCAAAAAGGCCAACCTGCTCCCCTGCCTGGTTTTGGAAGTACTAACGGTTTTGGGCATAGAAAATGCACAAAAGCCGGACGTGTCCTCTTCGGACCTATTTGATCGCATTGCCAAATACATTGACGATTATATTGACCTGGAAGACATTACGGTAGAAAGCCTGGCCCGGCAATTTTGGTTGAGCGCCCGGCATTTAGGCAGAATTTTTCACCAGTTTACGGGGTTGTCCCCCGGGCAATATTTAACCCAAAAAAAGACCGACCATATAAAAATGTTATTAGAAAGCCCCAAATATACCTTAGACGACATTGCCTATATCTGCCGATTTTCGGGTGCGTCCTCGATGATCCGCTTTTTTAAAGACCACGAAGGCATTACCCCCACCAAATACCGGCAAAAATTTACACAAAAAAAGCAGTAGTGGATCCTACTGCTTTTTATATTTATATATTAAATCTCCAAGCCAGACTCTAAGAGCACCGGCGTAGGATTTATAGTACCTTTTGTACTCTTTTAAGCCGCTAAGCAAGCTCAACCAGCGGTGCAGGCCGCCCAAAGATAAAAAGGCCAGGCGTTTTTGCTCAAAGGCGCAAAAATGCGCAATTTGCAGTTTTGCGGCGGCCAGGTTTGGTAGGTCTTGCAGCTCTAATAAAGATCGGTGGGCCAAAATAGACTCCTTAAGGCCGTTGATGCGCTTTTGCAGGGCGGTACCCTGCAGAGTGGCGCGGTGATTCTCGGCAAAGACCGAGACGTTGCCCCCGTGCACGCGGTAAAAGCCCAAACATTTGTTATAAAAGCAAAGCTGCCCCTGCAGGGCCGACAGAATACACAAGTACCAATCGTGCCCCAAAAGGGATTTTAGTTCTAAATCCTGCACCAAGGACACCACACTTTTGCGCAGGCACAGCGAAAAGCCCCGAATAAAGGAGCAGCCAATCAGCTCGCTGATGGGCACCTGCTCTAATTTGCCGTTAAAATCCTTTGTAACGTAGGTTACGTTGTGATTTGATATCGGTTGTCCCTCACCGTCTATAACGCTGTAGCGGGAGGATAAGGCGGCAATTTGAGGGTTCTGCTGCATTAGGGCGCATATTTCTTCTAAGCGCTCGGGCAGCCAGACGTCGTCTTGGTCACACAAAAACAGCAAGTCCCCTTTTGCGGCGCGCACCCCCTGCAAAAAGTTGCGGCTATAGCCCAAATTTTGGGGGTTAACGGTAAGCTGCCAAGGCAGACTGTATTTTTGAATATAGGCCTGCACCAAGGGCACGGTGCCGTCGGTAGAGCCGTCGTCAAACAACAGCACCTCGTTGGGCTGCAGGGTTTGCAGGCGTAGCGAATCCAACTGCTCTGTGATATACCTTTCACCGTTGTATAAGGCGAGAATGACCGAAATAAAAATGGGTATCACCTTACTTTAAGCGCAAAAATAATTTTTGACACTTGTATTTTAAAAAGTAAACGCTTTTGGCGTACCTATATTTGGCGCCCAGGGATTTGCCCGCCACCCGCAGCGTACGCTTTTGGGTGCGGGTGCGGCTACGTGCGTTTTGCAAAGCCTCTAAATACTCGGGCTGGGCGGTACACTCTTTTATAGTTTGGCGAATTTGCTTTTTGCGCAGCTTGGCATCGGGCAAAAACAAATCGGCAAAATAAGAAAAATAGGCGGTAATTAAAAATTGGTCGGCATAGCCGCGCAGGGCGGGAGTAATATCCTCGCCAAAATAATCCAGCATTGACCGATACCGCTGCTTTAGAAATTCCAGCTTTTGGGGCTGGAATTTGCGGGTGGTACTGCCCGACTGCTGCACGTAGTGGTACAACGGCTCTTCTACCAAACAAATTTGGTTGGTATGCTGCAGCACCTGCAGGGCAAACTCGGTATCCTCAAAAATTTGGCCGGAGGGCATTTGCAGGCCGTTTTGCCGCAAAAATTCGGCGCGGTACAGCTTATTCCAAGCGGCGTCTAATAAAAAAGTATCTTTTAAATACAAAAAATACTCTAAAACGTGCACCTTTTGCGCCAAGCGCATATGGGGCGGCGCCACGGTTTTGCAGCTGCCCTTGCCGGGGATATCCATATAAAAGCCGCAAACGGCCACGTCGCACTTGGCATCCATCGCCGACGTAAGCACCTCTAAATACGCAGGCTCTACCCAATCGTCGGCATCGGCAAAGGCGATAAACTCCCCTTTTGCCTGCGCCATACCAAAATTGCGGGCGGCAGCCTGCCCCCCGTTTTGGGGCATAGTAAACAGGCGAATACGGCTATCTTCTTTGGCCAAGCGCTGCATTACAGCGGCGGTGCCGTCGGTAGAGCCGTCGTCTACCAATAAAAGTTCAAAATCGGTATAGGTATTCTCTAACAAAGAGCGAACGCTGCGCTCTAAATCCTTTTGGGCGTTGTAAACGCTCATAATCACACTAACTGTTGGCATTGTAACCTCTCAAAAAGAGGGGGTTCGTTACCGAACCCCGTATTTTTTATGCAAGAAATGCGCCGCGGGCAACGTCCTTAAGATGTTTGCCGTAGGCCGATTTGCCGTACTTTTCGGCAGATTTTAAAAGCTCGTCGCAGTTGATCCAGCCATTACGGTAGGCAATTTCTTCCGGCGCGGAAATTTTAATACCCTGCCGACTTTCAACCACCTTTACAAACTCGGTTGCACCGGCCAAATCGTCAATGGTGCCCATATCTAGCCAAGCAAAGCCGCGGCCTAAGGTTACCACGTCTAAGCTGCCGTCGGCCAAATAGATTTTATTAACGTCGGTAATCTCTAACTCACCCCGGGCCGAGGGCTTGATGCTTTTGGCAATGTCGCAAATGCGATTATCGTAAAAATACAAGCCGGTAACACAGTAGTTGGATTTGGGGTTTTCGGGCTTTTCTTCAATAGAAATGGCCTTGCCGTTGGCGTCAAACTCCACAATACCAAACTGCTGCGGATTATTTACGTAGTAGCCAAACACGGTGGCGCCCACCTGCTTTTGGGCGGCTGCCTTAAGGGCCTTGCCAAAGCCGTGGCCGTAAAAGATATTGTCACCCAATACCATAGCGCAGCTGTCGCCTGCGATAAACTTTTCACCAATAATAAAGGCTTGGGCCAAACCGTCGGGCGAGGGTTGCACCGCGTAAGACAGACTGATGCCAAACTGCGAGCCGTCGCCCAGCAGGCGCTCAAAATTGGGCAAATCCTGCGGGGTAGAAATAACTAAAATATCGCGAATGCCGGCCAGCATTAAGGTGGACAGCGGGTAGTAGATCATCGG
>CAZUJI010000205.1:0-3415 GCA_964620235.1 uncultured Eubacteriales bacterium | reverse complement strand
ATGCCGCTCTACCATTGCATAGGCCTCGGTATCACTGATTTTAGCCATATTTATAATTTGCAGCTGCTCTGCCAAAGCCGAGCCCCCCGACAGCACTGCCTGCACGATTTTTTGGTGCACCGACTGCATTTGCTCGGCAGGCATACACCCCGGAAAGGGTACGCCTTCGATATTTCGCGCCAAGCGCACGCGGGTGCTAACCGCAACGCCTGACGGTGTATTTTCATACCATTTATTCATATTTATGCCTCCAGTTGTCTAATCTCGTCCCGCAATAGGGCCGCTTGTTCAAAATTCTCGGCGGCAATTGCCTCTTTCAGGCTCTCTTTCAATTTATCTATCTTGGCGGATTTTTTCATTTCTTCGGACGCATTGGCGGGCACCTTGCCTATATGCTTGGTTTTGCCGTGCAACCGTTGAATAGAGGGCAAAAGCTGGTTTTTAAAGGTGCTGTAGCACTGGGGGCAACCCGCCTTGCCGCGCTCGGCAATTTCTGCAAAGGCCGCGCCGCAGCAAGGGCACCGCAGGCCTTTTTCGGGCGGGCGATGGGCCAGGCTTTCGCCAAACATACTTGCTAACATATTTACAATACTGCCTTGGCCGCCCACGTAATCCTCTGCAGCGCAATAACTGCACAAATTCTTTTCAACCACCACACCGTTGATAACGGTATGCACGTGGGTTGTGGCCGGATTCTTTTTACATTTATCGCATAACATAGTTATTCCTCCTATATCTGCGCAACCAACATTTGTTTTATTAAAGAGGCACGCAGTCTGTCCCGCAATTCGTAGGGCACCTCACGCATTACGTTGGCCGATACCGCTGCATACATAATGGCTTCGGCCTCGGGGGTAATCAGGCCGCTGTGGCGGCAATTCTCCAGCAGAACACGCAGGGTTACCTCGTTTAAAGTATTGCCAATAGAATTAACGATGTGCATTAATGCCGAAGAACGGTTTAAATGCACCCGCGTAATACGAATAAAGCCACCGCCGCCCCGCTTACTTTCAATCATATACCCCTGCTCAGGTGTAAATCTGGAGGACAGCACGTAGTTGATTTGGCTGGGTACGCACCCCAGCAACGAGGCCAGCTCGTTGCGCTGAATCTCGGCCATATTCTGCTCCGATGCATCTAATAATTCTATAATTCTCGCGGTAATAATATCACTCATTCGCATAAGCTCATCTCCCTTTGTGTTTATAATGCTATAGGATAGGCGAAACAATCTTGTTTCGCCACAAAATCTTTGATTTCGTGACATTTTTTTAAATTTGTCCTATCCCATTGCTATGCTTGTCGAAGCGCTTTTTAGCGTTTCAACCAACTACAAATATTATTATATCAAAAGGTCAGTTAAAGTCAAAGTCAGTTAAAGTCTAATTTTTTTATTTTTTTAATCTATTTTTTGATTTATCTATTGTTTTCTTTTATTTTCTTTAATATTTTCGTTTTTTCTTTTGTTTTTAAGCTTTTGAATTTTAAAGCAACGTTATGCACAAATAGGCCGAGGTTCTCATAGACTATTGATGAAGGCACGAAAGGAGGAAAACAGAATGTGCAATAACTTTTTTGGTGGTAACAACTGCTGCTGGATCATCATCCTTTTGGTTATCCTGTTCAGCTGCTGCGGCAACGGTAACGCTTTAAGCAACGGTTGCGGTTGCGGCAACGACAACGGCTGCGGCTGTTGCTAATTGCTCCTTAATGACTCCATAGGATAAAGGGCCGCTCGGTGTACGCCGGGCGGTTTTTTATCGACGAATTTTTCTTGACAACGCTCTGCGGTGTGGTATACTAAAATAATCGGTTACGGGAGGTGACTTTATGGCTGGACAAGCCACAAAAACCATTACCACAAACAAAAAAGCCTTTCACGATTATTTTGTGGAAGAAAGCATTGAGGCCGGCATTGAATTGACCGGCACAGAGGTCAAATCCATACGCCAGGGCGCTGTAAATTTGAAAGACGCCTGGTGCGCCATTGAAGAGGGTGAAATGTACGTAAAGGGTATGCACATCAGCCCTTACGAAAAAGGGAATATTTTTAACCGCGAGCCCTTGCGGGAGCGTCGTCTGCTTTTGCACAAGCGCGAGATTTTGCATCTGTTTGGTTTGGTAAAGCAGCAGGGTTTAACCTTGATTCCCCTGTCTTTGTACTTTAAAGGCTCTATGGTTAAGGTACAATTGGGCGTATGCAAGGGTAAAAAATTATACGACAAGCGGGCTGTAGCGGCACAAAAAGCCGCCAACCGAGATATAGAGCGCGCTTTAAAAGAAAATAACAAATAGGTGATTATATGTTTACAAACAAGGTACGTTTAAAAGAGTTTTATCCGTTTTTAGAGAACGGCTTGGCCGACCCGATATTAGAAATTGCAATTCAGCCACAGCACAAGCGTTTCCCCGATGCAAAGCGCCCCGCGTTTTTAACCTTGCCCGGCGGCGGGTACGCCAATTTGGCCCCCCACGAGGGCTGGCCGGTTGCTTTTGATTTTATGGCTTTGGGTTGCAACGGTTTTATTTTGCATTACTCTACCAATATTGAGGATAAGCAAAACACCTATCCGCAACAAATTTTAGAGGTGGCCTGCGCGTTAGATTATATTTGCAAAAATGCAGAAGCGTTTGCAATAGACACTGAAAAAATCGCCATTGCCGGTTTTTCGGCCGGTGGGCATTTGGCAGCAAGCTATTGCACTATGCGCAACCGCCCCGAGGTAACCAAGCACATTACCCCCACCCCGGTAACTGCCGCCGTATTATGCTACCCCGTAATTACTGCGGGTTACCAGTGCCACGAAGGCTCTGTACAGCATTTGCTGGGAAAAAAAGATGCCAACACCGAAGAACGGGCTTATATTTCTTGCGAATTACACGTGCAGCCCGAAATTACCCCGCCTACCTTTATTTGGGCCGCAGCCAACGACCCTGCTGTTCCGGTTTCTAACAGCTTGCGCTATGCCCAGGCCTTGGCAGATGCGAAAATTCCCTTTGAGCTACATATTTACCCCCAAGGCAGCCACGGGCAATCTACCGGCACCGCATATACCTCTGTTTTGGCCGACCGCGCCGAAGTAGCGTATTTGGCACAATGGGTACCTGCTGCAAAAAATTGGTTAAAGCAAACATTTGAGTTGAATTAAACCAAAATACGTCTGAAAATAAAGTAGCGGCATCGGGCAATTTTACCCGATGCCGCTTGTTCTATATTTAGTTCTGAATAAATTCTACGTTTTCGAGTCCTTCTTTGCTTATCGGTTCACACAATAAACTATGATCAATACAAGAAACAGTCAAATCCTCTTTGGGTTTGTGCAGCTCCAGTATTTCAATGGTATTCTCTTCCTTAAGCAGTTCGCCCGGAATATACAAAGTGCGTTGCGGGCCTACTGACCAATAGCGGCCCAGG
>CAZUJI010000204.1:0-3439 GCA_964620235.1 uncultured Eubacteriales bacterium | reverse complement strand
GATTTTTCAAGAGTATAAGGTAGCGGCTATCTCCGCTCAGTGCTGGTCTGCTATGCGGGTGCTAGTTGGTGCATTGCCCTGTGCGGCCTATGCCATTTTGGCGGATATGGGCTATATCATCGGCTGCGAAAGCGATGTCCACGCTGTGATGACCCAGGTGCTGCTGAAGAGTCTGACTTTGGGCAAGAAGCTGCCCTTCCTGGGTGAATTTACTACCCGTCACCCCACCGACCGGAATGTTGAGCTGCTGTGGCACTGCGGACCGTTTGCTTATTCTCTGCACAAGGAAGGTACACCCTGTAAGATCGTCAATATGCAGGAGTGGTTTCAGGTTAAGGACGGCCACTACACCGTTGCTCGGATCGACCAGGATCACGGCGATTATTCCATTGCCGTCTGTGCCTGCGACAGCGCAGAGGGCCCTTACACAAACGGTACATATCTGTGGGGCAAATTCAATAACCTTTCCAATGTGGAGCGCAAGCTCATTGAAGGACCTTATATTCACCATATGTCCGAGATCGAGGGCGACTTTGTCGAGCACATCCGGGAATTCTGTAAATATGTACCCGGCTTGCACTTTGACTATATTGATTGATTGATTGATTGATTGGAGGAGAAACTGCTATGCGTTATGATTTGAAAGAAATTCTGGAATTGGGCGAAGCGGGCGGTTTTGCCGTTCCTGCCTTTAATGTCTATAATTTGGAAACTGTGCTGGGCGTTATGCAGGCAGCTGAGGAGACCGGTGCACCGGTAATCTTCCAAATGTATAGCCGACTGTTTGATTCGGAGCTTGCCCGGTTTGTGGCACCCACCATTATGGAGGCTGTGGACACTATGCATGTACCTGCCGCCTTCCATCTGGATCACGGTGCAGGTGTTCCCCAGGTGCTGCGGGCACTGCGTTACGGTGCTACCGGCGTTATGATCGATGCCTCCGCAAAGCCTTTGGAAGAGAACATTGCCATCACCAAGTCCGTTGTGGACATGGCAAATGAGACCGGTGTTACGGTGGAAGCTGAGTTGGGTCACGTAGGCTCTGCCAAGGACGGTGTCAGCACTGAGTATACCAAGGTAGACGAGGCTGTCCGCTTTGTGGAGGAAACCGGGGTCGCTGCATTGGCTGTGGCTGTGGGTACTGCTCACGGACATTATAAGCAGGCACCGGTACTGGCGCTGCAGCGGATTGCAGAGTTGCACGAGGCGCTGGATGCCCATTTGGTGCTCCACGGCGGCAGCGGCATTCCCGATGAGCAGATTCGCGCATCCATTGAAGCCGGTATCCGCAAGGTCAACTTCGGCACCGATGTGTGCTGCTCCTTCCTGGATGCCGTCCGGAAGGTAGACCCCGGCATTATCGGCATCGATACCTATATGAAAGATCCCATCAAGGCAGTGAAGGAATTCGCCATTGAGAAGATCAAGTTGCTGGGAGCAAACTGATATGGCACAGATTGTTGGAATCGGTGCGGCCGTGTTGGACATTCTAGTGACGGTTGATAGCTTTCCCAAAGAGGATACCAAGCTGCAAAGCCGACAGACCAAATTCCAGGGTGGCGGTCCTTGCTTCACAGGTCTTATTGCCGCCAGTAAATTGGGGGTAACAAGCTGTTATATGGGCACACTGGCTGACGATATGTACGGTGATTATCTCCGTAAAGCCTGTGACACCTATGGCGTGGGACGGGAGGATGTACGCACAATCGCAAACACCCAATCCTTTCACAGTGTGGTGCTGCTGAATGTGAACAATGCCAGCCGCACCTGCATATGGAATCGGGGAACGGTGACTCCGCCGGAATGCAACGATGTGAATTTGGATGTTCTGAAAAACGCCGACTATCTGCATTTGGACGGTCATCAGATGGAATGTGCCATCTATGCTGCCGAGCAGGTAAAGGCATTGGGTGTCAAGGTCAGCCTGGATGCGGGCAATCCCTATCCCGGCATTGACCGGCTGCTGCCGCTGGTGGATGTACTGATTCCCTCGGAGGAATTTGCCTTGAAATACACCGGCTGTGCCACTGCCGAAGAGGCAGCTGCACAACTGTATGCGGCCTATCAGCCGGAAGTATTGATTATCACCCAAGGCAACCGGGGCGGTTTTATCTGGGAGAACGGAAACGCAGTTCGCTACCCTGTGTTCCCTGTAAACGCAGTGGACAGCAATGGAGCCGGTGACACCTTCCACGGTGCATTCCTGGCCGCCCGGGTCAAGGGCCTTTCCGTCAGTGATGCGGCAGCTTTTGCATCTGCCACTTCCGCACTGAAATGCACTCGCGTGGGTGCTCAGGAGGGCATTCCCTCCTATGAGGAAGTGCTAAGCTTTATGAAAGAAAAACAAGGGGGTGTCTAAAATGGATAAGTTAACGGCTCTAAATCACGTCAATCCCCACATTCCTGTCTATTCCGTTCACGATGAGGCGTTTCGCGCCTACGGGCGGGTGATTACCGCCGATACGGCTGCACTTTGCAAAGTGGCAGAGGAGGCGGTGGAATTCCCCTTAGAGGGCAGCAAATACCTATCGTCCGTTCCGGAACTGGAAGCACTGCCGGAGATGGCAGCGCTGCAGGAAGAATACTGCGGACAGCTGGATGAGCAGTGGGGGCTGTGTCTGGGACATTCCAATCAGCTGAATGCTTTGGAATGGCACACCTGCAATGAATTTAACGTTGCGGTAAGAGAACTGGTGCTACTGATTGCTAAGCGCAGCGATATGGACGAAAACCACCGTCTGGACGCAAATAAAATCAAAGCATTTTATCTTGCTCCGGGCAAACGGGCGGATCTGTGCATTCTGGATGCCGGACTGCAGGTAATCAAAACGGTAATTGCCGGCATGCCGGTGTATGAAAGAGGAGAATGATATGGAAAAAATCATCAACGGGATCCGCTGCAAAATGGTTCCAACGGAACACAACGTGTATTTTGACATGGCACTGACTATGCTGGAGGAGATCATGTCCCACAACGCAAAGGGCGAAAAGACGGTAATGATCGTCCCGGTGGGACCTACCGCTCAGTACCCCATGCTGGCAGACATGGTCAACCGGCTGAATGTTTCTTTGAAAAATGTCCATTTTTTCAATATGGACGAGTATATGTTAAGTCCCACTCAGGTCGTGGGACGGGATGATCCCCTGAGTTTCTACGGAAGAATGAAACGGGAGTTTTACGATTTGGTTCGGGAGGATCTGGTGATGCCCGAAAGCCAGCGCCATTTCCCCGAGCCCGGCAAGGAAGCGGAATATGACCGTCTGATCCAGGAATTGGGCGGTGTGGATGCCTGCTTTGGCGGCTTAGGCATCAACGGCCATGTTGCCTTCAACGAGCCGGAGGACGCCATGTCTGCCGACGAATTTGCCGGCTTGGGAACAAGAGTGCTGCCCATTTCCCGGGAGACCAAGACCATCAACGCCTACGGCTACAACCGGG
>CAZUJI010000203.1:0-3481 GCA_964620235.1 uncultured Eubacteriales bacterium | reverse complement strand
CAAACCGCCAAATTGCCCCCCGAGGAGTGGGAGACCTATTTGGATTGGCTTTACGATTTAGAGTACCAAAAAATCGGCATCCCCAAGCCCGATGCAGTTATCTTTTTAGATATGCCCCCCGAGGTTTCGGGTAAGCTGCTGTCGGTGCGCTACGGGGGCGACGAACAGAAAAAAGACATCCACGAGCGGGACACCGCCTATTTGCAAAATTGCCGCAAGGCTGCCTTATTTGCCGCTAAGCACGGCAATTGGAAGGTCATCTCCTGCGCCAAGGACGGCGAGGCCCGCAGCATAGACGATATTGCCGCCGATATTTTAAACGCGGTGTTAGAGGTCTTATAATTTTATTTTACCCTATTTTTGAAAGAAGAATTTTAATGATTTATGTATTTTTAGCCAACGGATTTGAAGAGGTAGAGGCCTTAGCTCCGGTAGATATTTTGCGCCGTGCCGAGGCCAAGGTGGTTACCGTAGGCGTGGGTGGCAAAAGCATCACGGGTGCCCACGGTGTAACGGTGCAGGCCGACTATTCTACCGACGAGCTTGCGGGCCTGCAGGATTGCGAGGCCGTTATTTTGCCCGGCGGTATGCCCGGCACCTTGTATTTAGAGCAAGACGAAACGGTGCGCGGCTGCATTATGGAGGCCGCCATTAACGGCTACCTGATTGGTGCTATTTGCGCCGCCCCCTCTATTTTGGGGCATTTGGGTCTGCTGCAGGGCAAGCGGGCCGTTTGCTTCCCCGGGTTTGAGGAGCAGCTGCTTGGCGCCACGGTGGAAAACACCGCCGTATGCGTAGACGAAAATATCATTACCGCCTGCGGGGCCGGCGCAGCGCTTAAATTCGGCTTTGCCATTGTAAAGGCTTTATACGGCGAGAAAAAATCCAAAAAATTGGAGAGCGCGATGCTATGCGACCGGTAGATATTCGTAAGTATAAAAGCGAGCTGCGGTTGCAAAGCCGCGCCGCGCGGGCCGAGCTTTCGCCCGATGAAAAAGAGAAATTAGACCAAGGCATTCGCCTGAACGTGCGCCGCCTGCGGGAGTACAAATGGGTGCACACCTTACTGATTTACGTGTCTACCCCCATTGAGGTAGACACGCTGCAAATTATTAAAAATGCATTGGCCGACGGTAAAAAGGTAGCCGTTCCTCGGTGCATTACAGGCACCCGCAATATGCAGTTTCACTATATCGGTGGGTTAGAGGATTTAAGCCCGGGCGCTTTTTCGGTGTTAGAGCCGTCAGAGCAGGCTCCGGTGGTTACCGACTTTACCGGCACCCTAATGCTGGTGCCCGCCTTTATGTACGACCGTAACGGTTACCGCTTAGGCTACGGCAAGGGGTATTACGACCGCTATATGGCCAACTACACCGGCATTTCGGTGGGTATGTGCTACGAGCGGGAGGTGCGACCCCATTTGTACCACGGTCGGTACGACCGCGCGGTGGATTTTATCCTTACCGAAAAGCGCATTCGTAAAGCCTTGCCCCAGCAAGCAAGGTTTAAACCCCAAAGCAAGGAGGTTTGACCCCTTTGGAAAAAAAGGACGATAAAATTCTTTACACCCCCGAGCCCCAGGCCCCCGCTTCGGACTTGGCGGATGAATACGTAATAGAAGAAGGCTTTACCCTGCAGGAAGAAACGCCCGAGTCGGTGGATGCCGCAAAGCGTCGCGCCCACGCCGAGATTTTGCGCCGTCAGCGAGCCGAGGAGCATAAAAAAGCCAAAAAAAGGGGCTGCCTTTCGGCCTTTGCTTGGATCGGTAGCATCGTTATTATTTCGGTAGCCTTGGCCGCAGGCTTGATTTTTGGCGTAAGCGACTATTTGGGCCTTGGCAAGTCTGAGGATGCGGTGGTTACCATTGAGCAGGGTATGTCCACCTCACAAATTGCCAACGAGCTAAAGCAGGCGGGCGTTATTCGCCAGCCGTTGCTGTTCCGCTTGTATTCTAAGCTTAAAAAGTACGACGGCAGCTATCTCTACGGTACCCACACCTTTGACCGTGACGACAGCTACGGCTCCATTGTAACCGAGCTGCAAACCGAGCGCTCCTTTGCCGATATGGTTAAGGTGCAGTTTTTAGAGCTAAGCACCATTGACAGTATGGCCCAAAAGTTAGAAGAAAGCGGCGTTTGCTCGGCTGCTGATTTTAAAACCGCGGTGCGTCAGGCCCAGTTTGATTTTGACTTTGTAAACCAAATCCCCATTGAAGAGGTGTACTATCGGTTAGAGGGCTACATTTTCCCCGACACCTATATGTTCTACAACTACGGCGGGGTGGAGTGTGCCACCCAGGCCATTTATAAGGGTTTAAAAGAGTTAGACGGCAAGTTTACCCAGCAAATGCGGCAGGATGCCGCCGCCCGTGGTTATAGCTTCCACCAGGTGATGACTATGGCTTCGATTATCGAAATGGAGGCCGGCGGTGCCTTGTACGAGGACAAGCAAAAGGTTGCCGCCGTATTTTACAACCGCTTAGAGGGTGTAAACTGGGACGAGCCCAAGTATTTAGGCTCCTCGCCCACCAAGCTGTACCCCTACGGCAACGGTCGGTACAACACCTACACCACCGAGGGTCTGCCGCCCGGTCCCTTGTGCGCCCCGGGCGAAGATTCCATTCGCGCGGCGGTTTACCCGGCTGAGGGCTGCAAGGCCACCTATTTTGTAACCGACAGTGAAATGACCTATTATTTTAACGAGTCCTACAGCGCCCACAACGCTACGATTCGCAAATTGAAAAACCAAGGCAAATGGTTAGGTGATGGATATTAATACCCAAAAATTAGAGCTGCTTTGCCCCGCAGGGGATCTCATCCGCCTGCAGGCTGCCGTAGATTTTGGCGCCGATGCAGTGTACTTAGCGGGTGATCAATTTGGTATGCGCACCGCCGCAGGCAACTTTTCGTTAGAAGATTTGCGGCAGGGGGTGGCCTATGCCCACGCCCGCGGCGTTACGGTGCACGTGGCCTGCAATACCTTGCCCCACAATAACGAGGTGGCCCGGCTGCCCGCCTTTTTAGAGCAAATTGCCGATATTGGGGTGGATGCTGTTATCGCCTCCGACGTGGGGGTAATGCAGCTGGTGAAAAAATACGCCCCCAAGCAGCAGCTGCACGTTTCGGTGCAGTCGGGCGTGGTCAATTATCAGGCCGCAAGCGCCTTTTACGATTTAGGCGCCCATCGGGTGGTGCTGGCAAGAGAGTTAGCGTTAGACGAAATTGCCGAGATTCGCGCCAAAACCCCCGCTGCCTTAGAGTTAGAAGCCTTTGTGCACGGCGCAATGTGCGTATCTTTTTCGGCGCGGTGCCTGCTCTCGGCTTATATGACGGGGCGGGACGCCAACCGCGGTGACTGCACCCAGCCCTGCCGCTGGAGCTACTCTCTTATGGAGCAAACCCGCCCGGGGGAGTATTACGATATTACCGAGGACGAAAAAGGCACCTACATTTTAAACGCCAACGATTTATGTATGGCCGAG
>CAZUJI010000202.1:0-3481 GCA_964620235.1 uncultured Eubacteriales bacterium | reverse complement strand
TGCTTCTTTTCAATGAAATAAATCCCTTGCGGGATTTGTGAAATATGCTGAGGTGCTTTTTTAAAATTACCCCCATAAATTCCAAAAAAATGCCCATTGCATTGCAGGTAAAATATGGTACAATGGTGTTGTATAAAGCCGCCTTTGGGGCGAGAAAGAGGATGTTTTATGAAAACGGTTTGGGCAAAGGGCAGGCAAATGGAGTTTAACACCCATATGCTGTATCGGGCCAAATTGCAGGGCCTGAGCGGCAAGGTAGAGCTGCGGGTAGCCGCTGAGAATATCTATCGGGTGTACGGCTATAACACCTTCGTGGCCAGTGGGCCTCAACGGGGCCCGCACCATATCTCTTACTACAGCACCTACGACGTAACCGATTTGGTACAAAACGGCGCCTTGGTGCTTACCGTAGAGGTGAACGGCTGCAATGCCGACTGTTATTATTACGTAAACGAGCCGCCTTATTTTGGCGCCGAGGTCTACTGTAACGGCCAATTGGTGGCCGATACCGACGCTTTTACCTGCTACCCCGCCGCCGACCGTTTGCAAAAGGTGCTGCGGTTCAGCTTTCAGCGCAGCTTTTGCGAAAGCTACCGTATGGCCGCCTGCCGCACCGGCTTTTATATGGGCGAGGACGTATTCTCTGCCTGCGAGGTAGAGCAGGTGCCCGCCCGCATCTTGCGCCCCCGCTCCATTCACGAGCCTACCTACCCCGACGTGCCGGGTAAAGAAATTGCCCGCTGCGGTATTCGGGTTGGCAGCCTGCCTGAGAAGCTGTGGCGCCCCGATTATATGATGCAGCCCACCTGGAATAAGGACAATGCCTGGGGCTACCGTTTAGACCGGGTAGAAGAGATTGTGATTGACGACGTAGAGCGCTTTACGCCCTGCAACGCCGCCGAGGCTGAGGGCACCGCGGTGGTGTATGCTTTGGGCCGCAACGTTACCGGCTTTATGGGTGTGCGCCTTACGGTGACGAAGGATACCACAATGTATATTTTGTTTGACGAGCTGTTAAAAGACGACGGTTTGGTTAACCCCCGCCGTATGACCAGTAACAACGCGGTAAAATACGTTTTGGCCCCCGGCAAGTACGATTTGCTTACCTTTGAGCCCTATACCCTGCAGTATATGCAGCTGGTGTTCTTTGGCGACCTGCCCGAAGCCGAGACCTACGTTAAATGCTTTGAGAACCCCGACACCGGCCGCGTGCAGTTCACCTGCGCCGACCAAGACTACGAGGCTATTTTTGATGCTGCCCGCAATACCTTTGCCCAAAACGCGGTAGACGTGCTGACCGACTGCCCCTCCCGTGAGCGGGCGGGTTGGCTGTGCGACTCTTACTTCTCGGGGCAAAGCGAGCCGCTGTTTACCGGCGAGAATATCGTAGAGCAAAACTTCCTGCGCAACTACACCGAGTCGGACTGCACCGCCCTGCCCAAAGAGATGGTGCCTATGTGCTACCCCTCGTCTCACCCCAACCATCGGTATATTCCCAACTGGGCAATGTTTTATATTTTAGAACTGGAGTCCTACTTAGAGCGCACCGGCGACCGCGCCACCATCGACCAAGCCAAAGCGCGGGTTATGGGGCTGGTAAAATTCTTTGAAAAGTACGAGAATGCGTATGGTCTGCTGGAAAAATTAGACTCCTGGGTGTTTGTAGAGTGGAGCTTTTCTAACCAGTGCGTGCAGGACGTCAGCTTCCCCAGCAATATGCTGTGGGCCAAGGCCTTAGACGCGGTAGACGCTATGTACGGCTGCCCCCGGTTGGCGCAAAAGGCCAAAAAGCTGCGCCAAACCATTAACGAGTGGTCGTTTAACGGCGAGTTTTATATCGACAACGCCCTGCGCACCGAAAAAGGGTTAGAGCTCACCGACAATATTACCGAAACCTGCCAGTATTACGCCTTTTTCTGCGGTGTGGCTACTCCCGAAAGCCGCCCGGGGCTGTTGGCCGAGCTATGTGAAAAATTCGGCATTGACCGCGACTGCGAAAGGGTCTATCCCAACGTGCACCCTGCCAACGCTTTTATCGGCAACCTGCTGCGGTTGGATTATTTATCTAAGCTGGGCAAAAGCAAGCTGGTGCTGCGCCAGATCAAAGAGTATTATTTGTATATGGCCAACGCCACCGGCACCTTGTGGGAGATGGCCAAGCCCACCGCCAGCTGTAACCACGGCTTTGCAGGCTACGTGGCCAATATTATGATGCAATGTATGAACGGCTTTGTTCGCGTAAGTCAAAAGGATAAAAAAGTGTATATTTTAAAAGACTTTTTACCTATAGATTGCTGCTTAAAGGTTCCCGTAGGCGGTACGGATTACGTCACCGTTACCGTGCAAAAGGGTAAGCGCCACGTTGTGTTGCCTCAAGGCTACACCCTGGCATAAAGGAGTATAAATATGTTTTTTAATTTTGAAGATTCTCGTATCCGCTATACCGGTCGCTGGGGCAAGCAGATGGTGAATGCAGCCCCCGTTAGAATAGTCACCACCGCCACCGGCTCTAAAATTACCTTTGCCTATACCGGGCGGCTGGCTATAATGCACTTTGATATGCGGTTTAATCAGCAGCCCTACGGCCATTTGTGGGTGCAGGTAGACGGCGACTGCCGTGTAGAAGCGCCCTTAGATACCTACCTGCGGGTGCAGGCCGCGGAGGAGGGTGTGCACACCGTAGAGGTGATTTACAAAGGCGGTGTAGAGATGCAGCACCGCTGGCACCATCCCTTGGTGGGTCGCGTGGCCTTTTTAGGGGTCGAGGCCGAGGGATTGGCAGAGCTGCCCCCCTGCAATAAAAAAACCATTGAGTTTGTGGGGGACTCGATTACCGAGGGCGTGCTCATAGACGTAGAATGTGCAGTCAGCAGCTTCCCGCAGCACGACCGCCCCTTGCAGGACGACGTGTGCGCCACCTACGCCTACTTAACCGCCGAGGCTTTAAATTTAGAGCCCTTATTTATGGGCTACGGTGCCGTAGGCTTGACCCGTAGCGGTCAGGGTGGCGTGCCCAACGCCGTAGAGGCCTACCCCTATTGCTTTGAGGGCTGCCCCGTAAGTTACCCCTCGCCCGATTATATTTTAATTAACCACGGCGCCAACGACCGCGGCGCAACGGTAGAAACCTATTTGGCACAGTACGAAAAGCTGCTGGATTTGGTGCGCCAAACCCACCCGCAGGCTCAAATTATTATGGTTAGCCCCTTTGTGGGCGCCTTTGCTGAGGAATTAGACGCCTTTTCCAAAGCCTACAACGCCAAAAACGGCACCAAGGTGCTCTACGTAAACACCAAAGGGTGGATTTCTCCCGAGCCGCTGCACCCCCTGCGGGACGGCCACCAAACCGTGGCAAAAAACCTTACTGCCATACTAAAAAAAGAATTAGGATTATAAACAAAATCCTCCGCACAATGCCGTGCGGATGTTTTCGCGTAAATCTGTGGACAGATGTAACGGGTCTCCCTCACGAATCCGCATC
>CAZUJI010000201.1:0-3500 GCA_964620235.1 uncultured Eubacteriales bacterium | reverse complement strand
GCTGCGTTTTCGTTATACAAAAAACCAGCCCGTCGCAGGCTTGCGACGGGCTGGTTTTGCTTTATTTTGTCATTACAGTGTAAATAAAGGGCAATGATTTGGAATTACGGTCGATGCGTACGGTTACGGTATCGGTACCGTTTTGTGGTGTAAAAGCTCTTGCAATTTCCACAATGCCCTCCCCCTCTACGCTGTGACGCGTCATTTCGCCGTCAATGGTTACGTCAATGCTCAGGGTGCCGTTATCGCCCTTGCCGCGGATAATCAGCGTATTTTCGGCATTGGGGCGCACCTTCATATCGTAAGAGAACCAGCCGTGGGCATTGAGCATTGACCAATAGGCGCCACGCTCAGAGCCGGCGGTGCGGCAGTTGCCGTCGTCAAGGGTGAGCGCGCCTGAGAAGTTGGGCTCTTTCTTTAAATTGTGCCCTTCGTCAAAGCCGCCTGCCACAACAAAGTCGGTGGGATTTTCCTTCGCTATTTGTTGCCGTGCTTCTATCTCCAGCTCTAAGGCGCGGCTGAGCATATTCTTTAAATGATAGATATTGCCGGTACGCTTAGAGTAATCTACCCGAATGCTGTGGGTCAAAAAGGGGTTGCCGGGCTTGAGTGAAAGGGCCTCGCCCTGCCAATCCTCGCCCAGCAGCTTATAGCCGATTTCGTCCAGCGCGGTCATTTCGTCAATGGCGGCAAAAATCTCTGCATAAGCGCCCTCTTCCCCGTCTTCAAAATATCTGGCCAAGGCGTAGTAGGCCTTAGAAAGCGCCCTATATATTTTAGCCATATACAAAAAGTTTACAAAGCGCATATAAATGCTGTAGTATTTTTCGGGGGACAGCTTGCCCTCCAAGGTTTGCACCAAGGCCAGCTTTTCTTCAATTTTTGCAACGGCCTCGTCCTTATCCTTAAGAATTACCTCGGGGCGGAAGAGGGTAAAGCCAAACTCCCGCATAGCCGGAGTGGGCTGGTAATCCTTTCGGAACATACTGTAGGCATTTTTAATGACAAATAACGGCGGGAAGCTACTCAGCCAATGCAGGCTTGCGCTTTCGGCCATTGCCGCTTTTATCTGCAGCTCCTCGGTGCCGCACATTGCCTCTTTTACCACGGGGCCGTATTCGCCGTATTCGCGGGCAAAAAACGCGTCAATCGCCGCATCTACGTCTTTGCCGTCTACCGCGGCATTCATAATCTCCAGGTTGACCTCGTTGGGTGTGCCAAAGGGGATATAGCCGTTGCGGTCGATACGGGATACGTAGCCGCGTGCCCCAAATTTTTCGCAATGGCGAACCCGCTCGATGATATGATTCTTCAGCATCAGCGGGAAAAAGCCCTTGCCAAAATATTCACCGAAAATATCCGTCTCAACGACAAGCGGATTTTTGATGCGCGCCAAAAAGGGATTGGGCGGCCGGGTAAGCGACCAATCGTACTTTGTCCATTTATCGCACACAACAAGCTCATCGGAAATCTGCTCGTAGGCGTCCATTAAATCGTTATAGTCCTGCGCGATGCTGGCAAAGGGGCGCACAATCAGCTCCTTGCCCAGCTTTTTGCAGGTATTAAACAAAATTTCGGTAACGTATTTTACACGCTCTACCTTGCCCAGCTTTTGATTTTTAAGCTTGAGCAAAGGGATTCTGGTTTCGTGCAGGGTGAGAACAATGCCACTCATTTTAGGGTAGGTGTAGAAAAAGTCCTCAATCTTATTTTCAAGAAAGTCCTTAATGCGCGGGTGTGTCACCTCAACGTCGCCGTCGGCGTTGTGAATCTCGGGGTAAACCTGGTCAAAGGCCAGCGGAATTTCCAGCTCGTGGTGCCAATAGTAGCTTTTAATACCGTGGGCCGCGACCATCTCCAGCGCTTCGTTGACCACCTTTTCGCAGTACTTGATGTATTCAACATCCTTGCCCTCGTTAAATTGCGCGTACTTGCGATAAAGCATCATTCCGTCGCAATTGCCGCGAACGGGGTCGTGCGTGGGGCCAACCAGTTCAAAATGCTTTTGGTTATGCTCAATCGCATACGCGGCGCATTTTTTCAGATACTCGCCCTCGACGACAACGGGGTTCAAGAACGAAATCCCTTTATATGCCATAAAGGTATACCTCCTTTTGAGTAATATATTAATTATACATCAAACGGGGCGCTTGTTCAAGGTTTGTCGGCACTTTTTTCCAAATAGATAAAAAAGCCAACTTTAGAATGAAGGTAATGCCAAAAAAATCAAATTTATAAGAGCTGTCAGACGTTTGGTCCGACAGCTCTTTTTTAATCTTCTTCTAACAATTTAGCGGGAGAAATATTTAATACCTTTGCCATTTTAAACAGCGTTTCCAGCGAAACACCGCGAACCGTGCCCGTGCCTTCCACCTGCCCCACAAAGTTAACGCTTTTCCCTATCAATTCGGCAAAATATTCTTGCGTAAACCCCGCTTTACGGCGGTAATAAGCAATTTTTAACCCTAACGTAATATATTTTTCCGAAAATTCCGTTCTCATTTTACCGCCCTCTTTCTGTTTCTATTTTAACGAAAAAGACCGCAAAATATTATGATGTAGTATTGCATATTTATTTACTTTAAGTTAATAATCGTTTATTATAATTAAAACATAATACAATTCAACAAAACAAAGAAACCTATATCCTACCACCCCCGACTTGATTTGTATGCGGGTTTGGGTGTATAATGGGGTGTAATCTGTTTTAAAAGGGTGCGTGCTATGAAAATTATCGACTTAATTACAAAAAATACCCTTTCCCTTTCTTTTGAGGTTTTTCCGCCCAAGACCGAAATGGGCTTTGACAGCGTAAAGGCCGCCACCGAGGAGATTGCCAAGCTGCGCCCCGCCTTTATGAGCGTAACCTACGGTGCAGGGGGCGGCACAAGCCGCTACACCCTGGACATTGCCAAAACGATTAAACAATTATACGGTGTGCCCACCTTAGAGCATTTGACCTGCGTTTCCTCCACCAAAGAGACGGTGCGGCAAAAAATTGCCGAAATTCAGGCCGCCGGCATTGAGAACGTTATGGCTTTGCGGGGGGATATCCCTGCCGAGCCGGCGAACACCGACCGCAGCGGGTGGGACTATCGCCACGCCATAGATTTAGTGCGGGAGTTAAAGGCGGCCAACCCCGACTTTTGCATCGGCGGCGCCTGCTACCCCGAAATTCACCCCGAAAGCGCCACGCAAAAAGAGGACATCCGCTTTTTAAAAGAAAAGGTGGATGCCGGCTGCGATTTTTTAGCCACCCAGATGTTTTTTGATAACAATCTGCTGTATAATTTTTTATATAAAATTCGTGAAGCGGGCATTACCGTGCCGGTGGTGCCGGGCATTATGCCCATTACCAACGCCAACCAGGTGGCCAGAGCCATACAGCTTTCGGGCTCGTTTATGCCCCAACGCTTTAAAAGCCTGGTAGACAAATTCGGCAGCGACCCTGCGGCTATGAAGCAGGCGGGCATTGCCTACGCCACCGATCAGATAATTGA
>CAZUJI010000200.1:0-3500 GCA_964620235.1 uncultured Eubacteriales bacterium | reverse complement strand
GCTTACCGCCACGGGCCGTAAATTTTGGGCTGCGGGGTCTAAATCCCGCACACCGGTTAAGGGGTTTATGGCCAGCAGGGGCCCGTCGGAGGTTACCGTTTGCTCGCCGCCGCCAATCACGGCATAGTCGCTGGCAAAGTCACCGTCGGTTAGGTTGCCCCTTGCGGCACTGCAAGCGGTTTGGCTGCAAAGGCACAGCAAAAGCGTTAATAAAATACAAATTGATTTTTTCACCTATCGTCACCCGATCCAAAATTCATCTACCCATATTATACCGCATTTTGCGCCGATTGCAAGGGTATAAAAAAATCTCTCAAGGCAAAACTATGTAAAAAAACAAGAGGGGTAAAACGATGAATTTAGCGGTAGATTGCTTAAAGGCCTTTTTGGTGGGCGGCGGATTTTGCCTATTGGGGCAGGTGCTCATTGACTACACGAAATTAACCCCCGCACGTATTTTGGTGGCCTACGTGGTGCTGGGGGTCTTTCTTACCGGCCTGGGGGTCTACGGGCCGCTGGTGGAGTTTGCCGGCGCCGGCGCCACCGTGCCCTTAACCGGCTTTGGGTATACCTTGGCCAAGGGAGTGCAAAAAGGTATTACCCAGTATGGTTGGTTTGGTATATTAAGCGGCGGCTTAACCGCCACCGCCGCAGGTATTACCGTTGCCATTACGGCGGGGTACGTGGTGTCGCTGGTGGCCAAAGCACGCTCCAAATAGCCTTAAATAAACTCGCTGATAATCTTGCGGGGGCAGTTTTTTGGGGAGTATTGCCAAGAGCGAATGTGGGGCTGATTATAGTAATATTGCAGCGGCGCGCGGGGCGCGGCCTCGGCAAAGGTGTCAATAATAATCAGCTTGACCTTCATTTTCTCGGGCAGCAGGCTTTTAATATACACGCTGGCGCGGTCACCCACCGTCACGTTGCCCCGTGGCTCGGCCAAGCCGGCCAAATTGGGGGCCAGCTCCACAAAAACACCGTAGTTTTCCACCGAGCGTACCGTGCCCGATACCGTTTCGCCCTGGGAGAAGCGGGCGGCGTTTTCCTCCCAGGTGCCCAACAGCTCCTTGCAGCTTAGGGTAACGCGGCCTTGGGGGTCTACGCTGCGCACCACCGCGCGAATTTCTTCTCCGGGGTAAAATCGGTCCTTGGGGTGGGATATGCGGGATACCGAAATGGCGTCTATAGGCAGTAGCGCCACCAAGCCGCAGCCAATGTCGCAAAAGGCGCCGAAATTTTCTAAATGGGTGATTCGCGCGGCAATGACAGCGCCGGGCTGCAGGTGGCGAATATACTCGTTAAAGCACCGCTCCTGCGCCGCTCGGCGAGATAAAATGGCCCGTGTGCCCTCGGGGCCGCTTACGATATTTTGCACCGTAAAGCACACCGGCTTGCCCACCCGCGAAATCAGCGCAATATCGCGTACGCGGCCCTCGGCAATGCCCATAGCCCCCTCCTCGCGGGGGATAATGCCCCGAATCCCCCCTAAATCCACCACCAAATTGTGCTTAGCGTCGCACAGAGCGGCGGTTTGCTCTAAAATCTCGCCCGATGCCGCGGCCTCCCACAGGGCGGCTGTATTTCCAAAGGCGCGGCGGCCTTTTGCAGAGTTTAAAATATGTCCTTCGGGGTAGTAGGTCGTCATTTTCTTCAAGCCTTTCCGTTTTTATGTCCTATACAAAATATATGTGACAAAAGGGTGCTTTAAACCCCAAAACGGAAATTTTGTATACAAAAAAGGCAAGGATTAAATGCTCCTTGCCTTAAAATTTGTTCTATGACGTACACCTTGGCGGTGACGTCCCTCAAAAGGGTGCGAATTTTCTCCTCTTATAAAAAATATTTTTTTAAAGGGTTACGCTTCAATTAAAGCCTCGTGACCGGTCTCGGCCGATTTATAAATGGCATCTAAAATCTTCATTAACACAATGCCGTCTTCGGCAGGGGCCTTGCATGGAACGTTATCAATTACGCAGTCTAAGAAATGTCGAATCTCGCGACCAAACATATCGGCAAAATCGCTGGTTTTAAAGCGGGGCAGGGTTACGTTGGTCAAAAATCCGTTTTGCTCGGTGTAGAGCGCCAACTCGGGGTCTAAAGCTACACCCGCTTTGGTGCCAAAGAGCTGCACCGTGGCAATGTCCTCGTTAATATTTAAACTAAAACTGGTTTCTACCGCTATGGTAAAGCCGCCCTCAAACCGAATCAGCGCCGTGGCCATATCCTCTACGTCAAACACAACCTCGCCCGTGGTTGCCGATTGGTATTCCCCCTCTTTGCTGATATTGCGGCGGTCCCCCAATTTATGGAAGGTAGCCGCATAGGCCGATACAGGCTTGGGCCCACCCGCCAAATAACGGGCCAGGTCAATTACGTGTACGCCTAAATCAATCATAGGGCCGCCGCCCGAGCGGGATTTGTCCCCAAACCAGCCGCCGGGGGCACCGGCGCGGCGCAGGTAAGAGGCTTTGGCGTAGTACAGCTCGCCAATGTCACCCGCCTCTGTAAAACGCGTAACCACGTCCGTATTTTTGGCGTGGCGGCGCACAAAGCCAATCATCAGCAGACGGTTGTTTTTTTCGGCGGCCTCGGCCATGGCTTTGGCCTCGGCGGCATTCATCGCCATGGGCTTTTCACATAATACGTGCTTGCCGGCGTTCAATGCGGCAATGGTACACTCGGCGTGGGCGCTGTTCCAGGTGCAAACGCTAACCACGTCAATCTCGGGCAGCTCGGCCAGCATTTGGTCTTTGTCGGTATATCGGCGGGCAATGCCGTATTTTTTACCCATCAGCTCTAACCGGGCCGGGTTAATGTCGCAAATGGCGTAGACCTCGCAACGGTCGTCTGCCTGATAACTTTTAATGTGCATATTGGCAATACCGCCGACACCGATAATAGCAACCTTTATTTTAGACATAAAAATACTCCCTTATTTAGAAATTTGTTCCTTCAAAAAGCTTACTGCCAGAGCAATATCCTCGGCAGGATTTTGCCCTACCTCGCGCTCAATGGTCAAAAAGCCGCGATAGCCAACATCTTCCAAGGCCTGTAAATAAGCGGGGAAGGGTACGTCGCCTTGCCCCAAAGGCATCTCCTGAAAGGCCTTGCCCCAGTTTTTCATTTCGTCCTCTTTGCGGATACCATACATCAGCTCCGCATCCCGCTCTATCAGATTGATACCGTCCTTGGCGTGGGTGTGTACGATGTAATCCTTTAAGGTATGTACCGCCGCCACCGGGTCATCCTTAATAACCATAACCAGATTGGCCGGGTCTAAGTTTACCGCCACACCTTTAGAATGCAGGCTGTCTAAAAAGGCCTTGAGCACCGGTGCAGGCTCGGGGCCGGTCTCCACCGCAAAATGGCCGCCCATACTGTCGGCATACTCGGCCAGCACGCCGCAGGCCTCTTGCATAACGCCGTAGCGGGGGTGCTTGGGGTCGGCGGGCACTTTTTCGAGCGAGAGGATCTCGCGGTTGGTCAGCGCGTAGCCGGCC
>CAZUJI010000199.1:0-3510 GCA_964620235.1 uncultured Eubacteriales bacterium | reverse complement strand
TTACAAAGAGGCTGAAAATTGAATGGTATTATATTTTATTTATATAATACATATGATAAAAATGAACAATGGAAATTTGAAACTAAACTTCTATATGTTATTGCAGATGTTGGAAATCAATCCTATATTTATAGATATGACACAAATTAAAGATTATAAGTAATTCTTTAATTAAATTGAAAAAGATGAAGGTATTGCTATATGTAGTGAAGATGCAACTTTAAATAGTTTTGTAACTGCATTAATATGTAAATTTTTAAAAATGAATATTCTACTACCTTGCTAGAAGAGAAAATGATTTATATAGAGATATTAAGGTACAAATATTATTGAAATATCAAATTTAATATAAAATGTTTTGAGTGTAATTGTTAAAAATAAAGAGTATAAATTTTTAAATGGTGTCGGGTATCGAATTAATAGGTATAGCTAATTATGAAAGGAATTAATATGAAACAAATAAGATGTGTTGATGAAAAAATAATTTCATATAATATTGAAATGACCGAGATTACAGGGGGTACATTTTGGAAAGAGTATACTCCAGGTCAAATTGCAGGTACAGAAAAATTTTATGTAACAAGTAAATTAGAAAATTTTACATCTATGACTGATTTAATGCAATATTATCCTCCTATTAGTCTTTATGATGAAAAATTAAGAAAACTAGCAAAAAAAATAGGACCTAGTTGGATTAGAGTTTCTGGTTCATGGGCTACTAAAACATATTATGATTTTGATGGAACATCAAATGGAATTCCACCAAAAGGATACGCGAGTGTTTTAACAAAAGAACAATGGATTGGTGTTCTTGATTTTGTAAAATATGTAAATGGAAAATTACTTATTTCGGTAAGCAATTGTGAAGGGGATCATTTAGATGGTGGAGAAATCGATTTAACGCAAACAAAAAAAATTTTTACACTTAGTCATGAATATGGAGTAGATATTAGTGCAATTGAATTTATGAATGAACCTAATATGATGGAAATGTCAGGAGCTCCTAAAGGATATAACGTAAAAGATTATGTTCGTGATCAAGACATCGTTAATAGATGGGTAAGAAAGAATTATCCTAATTGTTTAATAGTAGGACCTTGTACATTAGGTGATGGTGCAATGGGAAAGATTGATAAAAAAGCATTGGGAGCTGGAATAGGTTTAATGATGCAAATGTGTACTACAGATGATTTGATGAGAGGTTCTAAAATACCATTAGATGTATTTAGTTATCATTATTACAATGGGATTTCTGAACGTTTGGCATCTATAATGCCAGCTGGTCATTGGGACGGAATAGAAGCACATACAGATGAATATCTTGCAGTTGCGACCTTAAATGCAAAAATATACGCTGAGCTAAGAGATAAATACGTTCCAGGCGGTCAAATATGGGTCACAGAATCTGGGGATGCTGGTGGTGGAGGAAACACATGGGCTTCAACATATTTAGATGTTTTTAGAACTTTGAATGAATTAGGGAGTTTTGCAACTATTACAGATGGTATTATTTTTCATAACACTTTAGCTTCTTCAGATTATGGATTTTTAAAGCACGGAACATTTGAACCTCGCCCAAATTATTTTGCAGTTTTACTATGGAAAAATTTAATGGGCAATATAGTCTATGACTGCTCAGACCTAGAAAAGCAAGGAACACATATCTATTGTCATTCAAGAAAAGATGGAAAAGATGGATATGTATATTTAGTTATAAATAATTCTAATACCGAAACATATAGTTTTAAAAATGATAATAACGCTAAAATTTTTATTTTAAGTGCAGATACATTAAGAAGTTCAGTAATTAAATGTAATGGCATTGATTTAAAATTAGTTGATGGTGAACTTCCTGTTGTTGAACCATTAAATATTAAAGGAAATATAGAAGTTAAACCTTTAACTTGTGTATTTATAATTACTTAGTTTATTAAGAAATGTGAAAATATACTGGTAATATTTTTTCTGATTTTTAATATGCGTATTAAGTTTGTTTGACAGTAAAGAATATGGGAAAAACACATGATCAAGGAACTGGTTTTAGAATTATTTTAGACAAATTATTAACATATGGGATAATTAAGGAATTTAAATAATAAAAAGGCGATTTTCAATTAAGGAGATCTCCTATTTTTTTATACTTTGATATATTTTATTATATCTTTAAAGTTGAAATTTAATGTTTCACAAATCTTGCAAAGTACATCGGTAGTTAAATTTTGGCCTTTAGTAAGTTTAGTGATAGCAGTAATACCAGTCATTTTCATCAGGTATTTTTTATTAATACCTTTATCAATTAATAACTTCTCCAACTTGTTATAGCTGTCCATCTTAATTCCTCCTTATTACTTCTAGTAGCACGTATCTATCATTGTTTTCATTTTCAGTAAATTGGCAAACTTTGATGGCCTCATTTTCTTGGATTTTAGGCGACTCGTGGTCATCCAGATTTTCAATAATAACGAGTTGATTGTCATCACAATGATTAGCTAAATATTCAAAGAAATCTTTTTTAACATTTAAACTATTTGCAATCCCAGTGCGTAGCATTAATCCGTGTAAAGGGGAATCAGCTGACTTTTTATGTAAAATATAGTAAGTTGAATTATGAAACAAAAATGTTACAGAAATTTGTGTGTTGTGATATAATACCATTGAGGTATAATTATGAAAAAACTATGTAAAATAGCAGTAATTTATAATAATAAGGAATTAAAAGAGATGGCAATTGAACAACAAGAAAAATGGCTTAGAGCCAAAATAGTAATGTAATTTATATACTTAAGAGAAAAACTAGGGTTTACTCAACAGGAGATTGCTGTTAAAATGGGAGTAATGCGTCAACAAATAACAATATTTGAAAATATGAGTAATTCACCAACTATTTTCTTTTTAGTCAAATACGCAAATGCATTAGATACAGATATTGATGTTATTTTAAATGGAGTAGAATTAATAGAGGTGACTAATGGAAGAAACATATAAAATAATAAAATGCAATAATAATAATTTAGAAATAGATGTGAAAATATCTCCTTTTGAGAAAACTATATGGCTTTCAATAGATCAAATTGCTTTATTGTTCGGGAGAGATAAGTCAGTTATTTCTAGACATATTAAAAATATATTTGAAATAAATGAATTAGACGAAATTAGCTGTGTTGCATTTTTTGCAACTGAGCTAAACAAGTATGATCCACGTACTGGAAAGATGAGAAAAACAAAAGTTGACGTTAAATTATTTAATTTAGATGTTATTATTTCAGTTGGATACAGAGTTAATTCAATTATGGGAGTAACATTCAGAAAATGGGCAAATGAAGTTTTAAAGGAATATTTATTACAGAGTTATGCAATTAACAAAGAAAGGTCTTTAGTCACCAACGAAAATTATGTAAGACTTATTAATAAAGTAGAGTCACTTGATGAAAGAGTTAGTAATATTGAAAATAACTATAGACCGCAAGAATTTATAAACTCACAACTATTTTTTGATGGACAACTTTATGA
>CAZUJI010000198.1:0-3536 GCA_964620235.1 uncultured Eubacteriales bacterium | reverse complement strand
GTTCATATCCTCAATTACGTAGTCTTCTACGCTGGTGTAAATCAGCACGCTTTCGCCCGAGTTGCGGCAGCCCGAAAGCAGGGTGGGCAGCAGTAAAACCGCTACCAAAACAAGTGCCAAGGTCTTTAATAGGGATGTTTTTTTCATTTTTGTTTCCTCCAGTTTTAACAATAGGTTTTGTCTATTTTTTTAAGATCAGAATAACTGTCTATTTCCGCAATGTCGCTAAACGAGCACTCCCGCACCTCTACGCGGTAGTTTTGCTGGCAGTATTCCAGGGCCACTTGGTCCCAAAAGCGCTCCTTGCCGCCGGGCATCTCGTACACCCTTTTAATGTCTTCATACAGCTTGCCGCCGTCCTCTTCGTTCCAATAGGAAATACCGAAGAGGTGGTAGCAGTCGGTGCCGCCCACCTGAATTTTGATGACCACGTTGTTTTTGGTCTCGCAGCACCAGTCGTTGGTGGTTTTGGTGGGTACCCCTAAAAAGTTAGAGGTGTACTGGTATTTTTGAATCAGCGACGGGTTATACAGCACCAGGTCGGCCTCTAACACGTAGGCGTTTTTCAGCAGGTGCCGCGCGCACATAGCCGAGGAGATGTTTTTGGATTCGTTGTAAATGGGGTTTTCAAGAAATCGGATGCTTGGGTACTTGTACAGCAGCTGGTCAAACTGCTCGCTTAAATAGCCCCGTACAATGTAAATTTCTTCAATGCCGACAGACACAACCGCATCCAGCAGGGTGTCTATAATCCGTGTGCCCCCAACACGCACCAAGGGGGTGGGAGTGTTTAGGGTTACCGGCACCAGACGGTGGCCAAAGCCTGCCGCAAAAAACACGGCGCGGCGCACTCGGTAAGGCTCCAACTCGGCATAGCCCTTTTGGGTAATGCCGTATTCCTCCAGCAGGCCCTGCTCGTGCAGGCTGCTTACGGTGCGGTTTACCGAGCCCAAGGACATTTTGGTTTGCTCGGCCAAATCACGCTGGGTAAGGGAGGTTTTGCTGCGTTCTATACAGGTCAGAACAGAAAATTGTTTTTGCGTTAACATAAAGGGTGTGCTTCACCTGCCTTTTAGTTCATATTTTGCATTATAGCACCCGATTTGGAACAAGTCAAGCCTAAACGTACAGAAATAGTCGAATTCACAAAAAATTAAGAATATACCAAGGTTTTTCGGCGGTTTATCTAAAATTTTACAAAAAACAAAAAGCCTGCAATCTTAAAAAAGAATGCAGACTTTTGGAACAAACAGCTTATTTATTGCGGTACACGTTGTAGTAAGGGTCTAAGGCGCATAATTCTTCAAAGGTGTCAATCTCTTCAATGTCGCCCTCGGCACACTCCCGCACGTGTACGTGGTACGCGTGCTTAAAGCTTACCAGCGGCACGTAGCACCAGTCTTCGTCCTTGCCGCCGGGCATAGCAAAGGTGTCGGCCACGTGGCCGTTCAGCTTGGCACCGTCCTCGGCGCTCCAGTACGAAATGCCCAGCATACGGTAGCAGTCGGTGTTGCCGATGCCCAGCTCGCAAATGCTGCCCGAGTCGTCTAATTTAAAATACCAGTCGTCGGTCTCGTGGGTGGGGATACCCAAATAGCAGGAGTGGTACAAATACTTATCAAAAATCGCGGGGTTATGTACCAGCAGGTCGGCCTCTAAAATATAGGCGTTTTGCAAGCGGTCGCGCAGCAGGTAAACCGAGGAGATGTTGTTGGCCTTGGTGTACATTTCGTTGGTTACCAGGGTAATGTTGGGGTACTTTTCCTTCAGTTGCGCAAACTGCTCGCCCAAATAACCGCAAACCACGTAAATTTCTTCAATACCGGCGGCCATAACGCCGTCAATTAAGGTGTCAATAATGCGGGTGCCGTTTACTTTGACCAAGGGCTTGGCAATTTCGTAGGTTACGGGGCGCAGCCGTGAGCCATAGCCTGCGGCAATAAAAATGGCCCGCTTGGTTTTATAAGGCTCTAAGGCGGCGTAGCCTGCAGGGGTAAGGGCGCCGTCTTGCACAAAACCTGCGGCGGTTACAGCCTGCAGGGTGGCCGCGTCGGCAGGGGCTTGCCCCTTTTCAACAGCCACTAAAACGTCAAATTCTTGTTTGGTCATTCTTTATTCCTCCTTGGGCTGCTTTTTGGCTTCTTCGGCGGCTAAATCCATACAAAAACCAACCGTCCAATGCTTTTCCCGTTGGTCCTCGGGGGGAATCCACATATAATCGCCGTAGGCGTTTACCAAATAGGCGTGGGTGTCGTTGGGCAGCTCTACCTGCATATCTTCAAAGGGCCCCTTGTGGGTGGGGTAGAATACCTTTTTGGGCATTAGGTGGCCAAAATAATGACCCACGTCGGTGGGTATACACCACAGCCCCGTATCTTTTTTACCGCGCACAAACTTATCAAAGGTGTTGCACCATTTTACGTTAGAGCGAAAAGAGAACAAAAAGCCAATCATCATACGGAAGTTGTAGTTGAACTTACCCTCTTTGGTTTGGTAGAAAAATTCTTTTTTGGTGGGGGTGCGGTAGTAGGCGTAAAAGTTCGATGAAACCGCAATGTATTGCAGCAGCATAGCAACGGTGCCCTTAATGCGGCGTACCAGCGGGTTCAGCGGCGCATATTCGATGGGGAAAATATCGATCATAACCCCTTGGGGCAGGTGGGTGTCCATATTATGCAGGCTGGATTTATAGGAGTTTTTATCGTAAATCTCGGTAATCACGGTGCACACCTTATGGCCCTTAGAGTTGGGGGTCACCAGCTCGTACTTGTGGCCTAACTCTTGGTCAAACACCTCTACAAAGCGATTTAAATCGTCGCGGGGCATAATCAGGTCTACGTCGTCGTCCCAGGGGATAAACCCTTCGTGCCGCACGCTGCCCAAAGCCGTTCCGCCGTCGGCCATATAGCAAATGCCGTGCTTTTTGCACACCATATCTACGTCTTTTACCATTTGCAGCATTACCTTTTGCAGCTGCTTTACCTCATCGTCGGTAATGTGCCGAATCTCGCCCATAGGCGGGGTGTTTAACATAACCGAGCGGGTAGAAATGTACTTTTTTAATTTCCTCAACATAACCCTTGCCTTCTTTACTGATTATTCTCTTCGGCTACGGCCGATGTTTGTACCTTTAGATCTCCGCAATTTTTAAGCAAAAAGCCTAAACTAAACCAAAACAGCGTGGTGTAGGGCGAGTTCTGAAAGAACAACCCCTCGTCAAACACGGCTGAAACCGCGCAAACCAACACAATTAAAAACGCGCCTATAAACGCCGTGGGCAGGTGCCGATGCTTGGCAATGGTGCAAAAGACCTTTTTTAAGCACAGCACCATAAAGGCCGCCAGACACAGCGCGCCCAAAATGCCGGCGCTAACGTACACCAGCAAATACCCGTTGTGGGTGTGGTAGATAATACCGCTGTCTAATTTGGTGGGGTACTCGTTGCGAATGTAATCTACAATATATAAATCGGGGTGATTATCGGCAATATAGGCCATATAGCTGCCGGGGGATAACCCCACGGGCCCTACCTCTTT
>CAZUJI010000197.1:0-3537 GCA_964620235.1 uncultured Eubacteriales bacterium | reverse complement strand
TACCACCTCATCCACCGCAAGCGGTCCCCCTTCCCCTCAAGGGGAAGGCTTTTTGAGGTAAGTGGTTTGGCGAATTACCACCTCATCCACCGCAAGCGGTCCCCCTTCCCCTCAAGGGGAAGGCTTTTTGGCGAGGTCGATTTTTATCAAAACGGCGGATTTTGGGGGGAGCTGCACTTCTACGGAGGCATCGTTTAAGGTGATTTGGCCCACGAAATCGGGGTACAGGATTTGCGCCGACTGCATTTTGCCCGCAAATTTAGGCAAACGCACGGTTTTATGCTCCCCTGCCCCACGCAAATGGCCTACGGTAAGGTATAACGCCTTGCCGTTGCCGCTGATGCGGCCGCCGATGCAGCCGATGGTAAACCGCTTCATACCGTTTACAACGCGGCAAACGGCGGCAAAGTCCTGCAGATTTTGGGCAAAAGCGGGGGTTAAGGGGTGCACCACGTGAGGCTTCATTACCGTAAAGGGAATGTTATATTGCGAAAATACGTCGGTGACCGAAAATTTGCCGCAATAGGCGTCGCGGCGGTATTTAAAGTCCATTTTGCCGATTTCGTCAGGGTAGGCCTGCATTAAAATGGGCACGCCCGCATCCTGCAGGGCGGCGGCAGCGCCGTTTTCGTCTACAAAAATGGGCATACATAAAATTACGCCGTCGTATTCACCCTCATGCGATTTTAACCACCGGGCATACAGTCGGCCCTCGTCGCGGGTTTCTACCGCGCCGTAGCGGGTGGCGTCTTCGTCCATAATTAAATAATCAAAGCCGGCGTCGGTTACCGCTTTTTTCATATCCTCGCGGGCGCTTTGAATCAGCTCGGCAGGCATAAAGCCACGGTTACCAAAATACAATGCAAAGGTTTGTTTTTTCATATAAAGCACTCCTTTATCAAATTCTACCTTGATTTTACCAAATGCGGGGCATATAATATAGGTAATTCGGTGCAAAAAACAG
Source organism: uncultured Eubacteriales bacterium (assembly GCA_964620235.1). Lineage (GTDB taxonomy): Bacteria > Bacillota > Clostridia > Oscillospirales > Acutalibacteraceae > CAZUJI01. The sequence continues at coordinate 2,573 of CAZUJI010000197.1, read as the reverse complement.
TAATTTTGTTTTGGGGGATGCTATTTTGTATTTCCATATCGACAATGAAAAGCTGCAGGTACTGCTAAAGCATTTTTACACCTTAACCAAAATGCGTATTGTGGTTTTTGACGACGAGGGCAAAGAAATTGCCTGCTGGCCCAACCGCCACTCACGCTTTTGCCGCGTTTTGCGAGAGTGCCCTGCCGCTAAAGAAAAATGCCTGCTGTGCGACCAAGAGGCCTGCCGCCAAAGCAAAAAGCAAAAGCAGCGTATTGCCTACCGTTGCCACGCGGGTATGACCGAGGTGGTTACCCCCATTTGGTACGAAAACGTGGCCATAGGCTACATTATGATCGGCCAACTGTTTCAGACCGACGACTACGAAAAAAGCTGGGCCGAGCTGCTGCCCCATTTATCGCAGTACCAAGTAGACCTTGCGGCCTTAAAAACCGCCTATTTTAAAAAGCGGAACTACGCCGATGAAACGGTGGTGGCCGCGTCGGAGATTTTAGAGGCCTGCTCGGTGTATTTGTACCTTTCAAAAATCGTAATGCTAAAAGAAAACACCCTTTCTCGCAAGATTGAGGAGTACATCGTGCAGCACTTAAAGGCCGACCTTTCGGTCACGGCGTTGTGCGAGCATTTTTCTATTAGTAAAAATCGGTTATACGAGCTGGCTGAGCACAACTACGGCAAGGGCATTGCCCAATACGTAAGGGAGCTGCGGTTAGACCGCGCCAAAAAGCTACTGCTGGACACAAATCAAAAAATCAGCGACGTGGCTGAGGAATGCGGGTTTATGGACTATAATTATTTTACCAAGGTATTTAAAAAGCACTGCGGTATGACCCCCCGCGCGTATAAAAAAGAGTACGCCACCGGCAAAGAAGATTGATTCTGCTTTTGTGGTGTGGTATAATCTTAAAAAAACAGAGTGTAGGTGTGTTGTATGAAGGTTGTTATTGCTATAGATTCTTTTAAAGGCAGTTTAAGCTCCTTGCAGGCGGGCAACGCCGCCGCAGAGGGTATACACAGAGTATTCCCCGACGCGCAAACGGTGGTGCGCCCCATTGCCGACGGCGGCGAGGGTACCGTAGAAGCGCTGGTGCATACTATGCAGGGGCAGCTGCAGACCATTGAGGTTACCGGCCCCTTGGGCACCCCTGTACAGGCGGCCTACGGCTTGATTGAGCAAAGCGGTACGGCGGTGATTGAGATGTCGGCCGCGGCAGGCATTACCTTAGTGCCCGACGAGCAGAAAAATCCTTTATACACCACCACCTTTGGCGTGGGCGAGCTGATTATAGACGCCATAAACAAGGGCTGCCGCAAATTTATTATCGGCATAGGCGGCAGCGCCACCAACGACGGCGGCGCGGGTATGCTGCAGGCCTTGGGCTTTGGTTTGTTGGATGAAGAGGGTCGTCAGATCCCTTTGGGCGCGGGTGGCCTTGCCAAGCTGGCTAAAATTGACGACGGCAACGTGCCCGCCGTACTGCGAGAGTGTGATTTTCGCATTGCCTGCGACGTAAAAAATCCCCTATGCGGCCCCCAGGGGTGCAGCGCTATTTTCGGCCCGCAAAAGGGCGCCAACGCCGAGATGATTGCTTTGATGAACATCTGGCTGCAGGATTACGCCGAGCTAACCCAAGCCCTTTACCCCAACGCCAATGCCGACACCCCCGGTGCAGGGGCGGCGGGCGGTTTGGGCTTTGCCTTTTTAAGCTACCTGAATGCGCGACTTTTGCCGGGCATTGATATTGTTTTAAACGAAATTGATTTGGCTGCCGACGTACAGTCGGCCGATATTGTAGTTACCGGCGAGGGGCGTTTAGACTCGCAAACGGTTATGGGTAAGGCCCCCAGCGGTGTGGCCGCCATTGCCAAAGCCTACGGCAAGCCGGTGCTGGCCTTTGCGGGCTGCGTTACCCCCGGCGCCGTAAAATGCAACCAACACGGGATTGACGCCTTCTTCCCCATTCTGCGGGGGGTTGTTACTCTGCAAGAGGCGCTGCAGACCGAGAACGCCTATACCAATTTAGCCAACACCGCCGAGCAGGTATTTCGGGTGGTAAAGACCTTTGGCGATTTAGCTTAACCCCTTGCAATGGGGTATAAAATCTGCTAAAATACAAAACATAAAGGAGGTGCCGCCGGTGGCCAAGTCATTTTGGAATAAAAAACTGCAAAAATGCTGCGCGTATTGCGCCCACGGGCGGGACTGCCCCGGCTCTACCGATACCCTGTGCATTAAAAGGGGCTTGGTGGCGGCCGACCACCTTTGTCATAGTTATATTTACGACCCGTTGCGCCGCACACCCCAGCCCCGCAAACAGCTTGAAAAATTTTCTGCCAAAGACTTTGAAATATAACTTGACAAATCGTTTTTTTATGATATAATAATATCCACGCATTGGGGAAACGTCTACCGAGCGACCAGATATGGTGGGTATAGCTTAGTTGGTTAAAGCGCCAGTTTGTGGCACTGGAGACCATCGGTTCGAATCCGATTATCCACCCCATTTTTCTTAAACCCTATTGGGGTGTCGTCAAGCGGTAAGACACAGCACTTTGACTGCTGCATTCGTAGG
>CAZUJI010000196.1:0-3540 GCA_964620235.1 uncultured Eubacteriales bacterium | reverse complement strand
ATTTGCAGCATTTTAACGTTCCCGTCACAAACGGCCAAAAAGGCAACCGGTGTAATGCTTACGCCAGCGCCGCCGCCACCGCCAAATAACGCGCTGTTTGTGGTTTTAGAGGGAAAATCGGATCCGCCGGTGGCCAAGCCAAAGGATACCTTTGAAACCGGGATTAAAGTTACGCCGTCTACCTGCATAGGGTCACCGATTACGGTATCTGCATCTACCATTGCGCGGATTTTTTCCATAGTAACGTCCATAATGCTTTTAATGCTATTTTCTGCCATATTGAGCACCATCCTTGATTTTTTGATTTATATATGAAATTAAAAATGACCAAACAAATGAAATTAAATACATCGGTTGCAACTGCGCGATTATTTTACATTCAAACACGGGTTGCGAAGTCTCAAAATCGCATTGCACCTGCAAATTACGTTTATTAACACTTGCTACCGATTCTAAACCGGCCACAAACGGGTACACAAGGGCGCAAACCGCGCCATACTCTACCGCAGCTACGGCAGCATCGCCGTTAGCGACAATAATACGTAAATCAAACACGCGAAAAACAATACGCCGCACCACGTTTCCGAGAGGTTCAAGTAAATTTTTTAATAACTGCAATATTTCTTCTGTAGCGCCCGAAAGGCCTTTTTCTTGCACCAGTGTTTTAATATTCCCCGTTTTATCTGTTTTTTTATTTGCAGGCAAATCCTTTGGCTTTTTCTGTTTTGCCGGCAATATAGGAATTTTAAAAAATAAATACTGCGCACGAAGCTCAATTTCCTCTTTAATATCCAGCCGAACTTGTATTGGAATCAAAAGCGACAGAAAAACAATTGCGACGATCGCTAAAAAGATAAAAAGTGCCACCATATTACAACACCCTACTCTTCAACCGATAATTGCTCCATTTCATTCTGCATTTGGGTGCTTAACTCTGCCGCAGCCCCGGTTACGTCAATACTTTGCGCATCGGCGTCTTCATCTAAGCGGGGCAATTCGGGAAGGTCGTTAATACTCTCTAACGAGAAACAGCGAAGAAACGTGCTTGTTGTACCGTAAAGTAAGGGCTTACCCGGCAGCTCTAAACGGCCTTTTTCTTCCAACAAGCCCTTTTCAATCAAGGTAGAAACAACGCCCGAACAATCCACACCACGCACCTGCTCTACAAAAGCGCGGGTAACCGGTTGGTTATAGGCAATCACCGCCAAAACCTCCAATGCAGCCTGCGACAATGGCGCCTTACGGCGAAGGTCAAACGCTTTTTTTACATAATCTGCGTACTCTTTACGGCTGCAAAGCTGGTATTGATCCTCTAATTTAACCAGTTGAATACCGCTTTGTGTATCGTCTAAGCGTTTAGCAATTATGGTCATAATTTCTTCGGCGGCATCTTTTTTAATTTCAAAAATCTCGCACACACGGTCTATAGATATGGGGTCGCCACCGGCAAATAAAACTGCCTCTACCGCAGATACAAGCTTATTTATTTTCATCTTTTTTGCGCTCCTTTACCATTACAATATCGGCCTGGACGCCGTCACCCTGCACCTGCACGCGGTTTGCTTTACACAGCTCAAGCACGGCTAAAAACGTGGCAACCAGCTCAGAGCGGCTTTGTGCGCTCTCAAAAAGTGAGGACATTTTTTTGCGGCCGGATTTCCACAATCTTCGCAATACAAAAACAATTTTTGAGGAAACCGACACCACCTTTTTGGCAACAATTTTACCACAGACGGTGGTTTTGGGCGGTAATTTGCGTTGCCCACGCCCTACGGCCGAAATATAGGCCGAAAGCAAAACCTCACTTTCGTGTACCAAAACGTAGGTATTATCAAATTCGATTTTTTCGGGCGCTTTAACAAAGGTATCAAACCCCGACGTCATTGTACCAAACAAAGCGGCCGTGCGGCGGCAAAGCTCGTACTCTATTAACTCACCCTGCAGTTCTTCCTTTAACTGCTCGGCCTCTTCGTGCTTGGGCAATAAGCTAACGGTTTTTAGATAAATTAACCGCGAGGCCATCTCTAAAAATTCGCTTGCCACGTCCATATCCTGCTCTTGCATTGCCTGAATGTGCGCCAAATACTGCTCTACAAGCACCTGCAGTTGAATATCGTAAATATTTAATTTGTTTTTTGAAATCAGGTGTAAAAGCAGGTCTAACGGCCCCTCAAACACCTCTAACTTGTAAAGTAGCTTGTCCATTCTATTCAGCCCTTAATATTATAAGAATAATCTAAAAGGTAATGACGCGATAAAAAAGATAACATCATAAATTTTATTAGATAAATAATCTATCGGCCCGCCAAAGGCGCCGGTGATGCAAAGCGCCATAACAACGTAAAACAATATGTGCTCGTACTGCATCAGGCGATAATAAATACGGTCAGGTAAAAAAGCGGCCAGCAAACGAGAACCGTCTAACGGTGGAATAGGAATTAAATTAAACACGGCTAAACCGATATTTATTTGCACTACAAAGGATAAAAACACCCATACGTAGCCCACAAAACTGTTAAACGTAGGCAATAAATAAAGCAAATTCATTAAAAAAGCCGCAATTGTTGCCATAAGTAAATTAGAAAGCGGCCCTGCTAAAGCGGTAATGGCCATACCCTTTTTAGGGTCTCTAAAATTCCGTGCGTTAATGTTGACGGGTTTAGCATAACCAAAGCCAAATAACACAATTAACAACGCGCCTATATAATCAATATGGGCAAAGGGGTTTAAGGTTAAACGCCCTTGATATTTGGGTGTAGGGTCGCCTAATTTAACGGCAGTATATGCATGAGCCGCCTCGTGCACCGGCAGGGTAAAAAAGATAACCGCGCAACCGGACAGCAAGAAAACAATAACGTCCCAAAAAGAGGGACTACTGCGCAAAAGGTCAATCAATGCATATCACTCCTATCTTAAATGTTATTATATACCAAAACAAGAAAAAATACAATATATATTACAATAAAAAAACCGTATCCGCAGTATTTTGTACCACGGATACGGAGAGTTACTATATTACTTTTTAAGCGCAACGGCTTGTTTTGCTTTTGCAACAATATTTTCGGCAGATAAACCGAATTTCTCAAGCAATTCTAAAGCCGGGCCGGATTTACCAAAGGTATCTTCAACGCCCACTTTAACCACCGGTACGGGGTAATTGGCGCAAATCACGTCGCAAACTGCACTGCCTAAACCGCCGATTACCGAATGCTCTTCGGCGGTAACGATAGCGCCGGTCTCTTTGGCGGCCTTGATGATAATTTCTTCATCAATAGGCTTAATGCTGGCCATATTAACGATGCGGGCACTAATCCCCTCTTGGGCCAAAATATCGTAAGCCTTTAATGCCTCGTTTACCATTAAGCCGGTGGCAATAACGGTTACGTCGGTACCGGGCTTTAATTCGTTGCCCTTACCAATCTCAAACACGTAATCCTCTTCAAAAACCACGGGAACAGCCAAACGACCAAAGCGCATATACACCGGGCCGTCGATTTTAGCGGCGGCCATAACAGCGGCTCTGGCCTCTACGGCGTCGGC
>CAZUJI010000195.1:0-3554 GCA_964620235.1 uncultured Eubacteriales bacterium | reverse complement strand
ATGCGGAGCTGTTGACCCAGCTTCTGGACCATCCGCTCCTTGGGCTGCTTTTCCAAAAACAGGTCGATGTCGATGCCGTCGCCTGCATTGACCAGCAGACTCATCCATCCGGCAGGTACCTGGGCCTTATAGCCGTTGGAGGGAACCAGCAAATAGGTGTGGTACAGCCCGTCGATGCAGACATGGCGGCTGTGGGTAAAATCCAGCTTGTCCGGTGCGATGAATTCGGTGCAGGGAATGCTGCTGGTATCCTTTCCGGCGGCAACATACTGGGCCACCACCTCCTGGACCCTTTGGGCCAGGGGGATGTCCGCACTGGTCTGCCGCCGCAAGATGTTGTAGAGCACATCTACGGTAAATTCGTCCTCATTCTCAGGAACCAGGACTTCGTTGCCGCACTGCTTCAGATAGGTGACGGCAGTACGGGCGGCAATCTGTAAAGAGGATACGGCATCCGCCTCCTCACTGATGCCCCGGCGGCCCAGCTGCTCATACTCGAAGATCATAAAGAACCGACGGGTGGTGGCTTCCCTGGAACCGATCCGGGAGACCAGATCCAGGTAATCCTCCTGGAGCATCCGGCAGTTGGGGTCGGTCTCCCGTTCCATCTCCCGGCGGACAATGTCCGTATGCTTGTTCAGGTCCGCCCGTTTGGTCAGCACCTTGAACTGGAGCTTCACCGGGCTGATCTTCAGATAGCTGATAAAGGCATAGATGATGTTCTTCTGCTCCCGGCTGCTGCGCAGCAGGAAGTTGATGGGGATCACCTCAATGACCTTCAGGTATCGGTGGTCTTTGGTGTAGATGATGCCGTTTTGGATCTTCTCAATGGGCAGATACTCTGCCACCGTGTTCAGACAGGAAGCCTCCTGCTTGCGCTGTTTCTTTTTGGCAGGGGCATCCCGTGAAAGGATTCTGCGGTTTTTCAGAAACTTGAAAATACCCACCAGGAAAGATGACAGGCTTTCCCCGGAGAACCCCATGAGGGCAAACAGCCCCAAGGGCAGGGCGGTAAGGCAAAGCAGGATGATCCGCACTGTTAAAGAAAGGTCTAAAGACAGCACCGGGATGCCGATGGCGGCAGTCACAACACTGGCTTCCACCACATTGCGGAGCTTGAACCTGCCGCCGAACAGCGTACCGCCCTCCATGAAGTTCGGCGGAATGGTGTGCAGATCCGGTTTGTTTTCGTTTCGCATGGATACCTCGCTTATGGATGATCGGTTATGTAGGTGATATATGGGATCTTCAGCCAGTGGGTCCAGCTGCCTCTGGCAAGCTGTGTTCTCACAACGCCGTACATGGTTCCCTTGGCCTCGATCACTTCTCCGTTACCGATGTAGATGCCGATGTGCCCGTCGAACCAGACCCCAAGTCCGGGAATCTCCGGGATGGTGTCGATGGTCCCTTTCTCACGGGCATATCGGAACATGGCACCTTCGTCAATGTCGGGCATATCGTTGGTCTGGTAGCCAACTTCCAGGGTTTCTATGTTCAGCCAGCAGTAGCCTTTGATCAGGCCAACGCAGTCAGCGGTACGGCCCCCCAGCCAGTTGGCTGTGATGAAGGAGGCGTATTTGCCAACACCGTCGGGATACTGCTTCAGCTTGTAGGCAAACAAGTCAGAATCCAGCACATTCCCGAAGGTTCCCAGCACATAGCCCCACCGGTTCTTCTCCGCTTCCTGGGCCCACACCACCAGATCCAGATTGTTCTTGATAGTGGGGTCGTGGTAGCCGGAGATGTCGATGCGGACATTCTTCCGGAAAGCACCGGGGACGGAATCGGCAAAGGGGCTGTCCAGAAGAAACAGGTTCAGATTGGAAGCGTAGTCAATTGCCAGAGCTTTCTGTTCTTCTGTGAGGGAAAAAACATCCGAGAACACTTCATCCCCGTGGTAAGCCACCGTGTATTCCCGGCAGACTTCCGTTTGGGTAATCAGCTCTCCTGTTTCCGGGTCTACGGTCAAAATGACTTTTGCTTTATCTTCCCAGCCATAGCTGAACAGCCGGCCCTGGTATCTGCGCAGAAGCTTTTCCAGATCCTCCACAGATATTTCGTTCAAAGTGCCGTTCTTGGAGGCACAGTACATGGAAACCAGGGTTGCCGCATCGAAGGCAACGGTGCCTTCAAAGGGATTGATGAGCTCCATCTCAGCGGTATCGGAACGCTGGAAATCTTTCTCAATGTCCCGAAGCACCTTTTGCAGTGCCTCGGAAAGAATGGCATCCACACTTTGGCGGATGGCATTGGCGGATTCCAGAATGACAGTGCTGCTGTTAAGGATTGGGGTGTTGGGATCCCCCGGCGCATAGGCTTCTCCGAAGCCGCCGAACATGACGGAGGGAAGCATGCAAAGAATGACGATGGGGAGCATCAGCAGAGCGGTTGCCGCAATGATGATGCTTCCCACAAGCTTTCGGTTTTCCCAGGCAAAGCCAAGGACAGCACCGTAAGGCCCTCCGGCTGCGGCACCTTTGGCCGCACCCGCAAGAGCCTTGCCTGTTTTCACCGCACCTCGTACAAACTGGGCGGCCTGGGCACCTGCTTCCAGAGCCTCGGCCGCCGGGTGTCTTTCTGTTTCTGCCATCAGACCCGATCCTTTCTGGGTGGGATCTTGGGCAGCTTCTGCACGATGCTTTCGTTGTAGGCGATGGAGCCGTCCTCAGCCTTGTAGGGGGTACGCTCGACGGTATCGGCGGCATACTGCTTGTACCAGGTGGAGCCATCCGCGGCAGTTACCGTGGTGTAGGCACCCTCTGGAGCCATGTACTGGTCCGTGTTGTACATACCCATAGCAATGCCTTCCGGGTGTTCAGCGGAAACTTCTGTGGCAGTGATGCGGCCTCCGCCGATCTCCACACCGGAGAAGGAAGGCACATCGGCGGCTCCCTCACCCAAGGCGGTATAGCCCAGATAGGACATCAGTGCCTGGGGTGCATTGTCCCCGGAGATTGTTCCGTCTGTGGATATCTTGCCGGTGGCGATGCTGCCGATGACCCGGTTGGCAAAGCCGCCGCCCTCCTGGACAGAGGAATTATAGGCTACACCACCCAGTCCGCCGGAACCGCTTCCGGTGGCACTTTTGGCTGCGCTACGTTCCATGCTCCGCCCGGCAGCACCGATAAGACCGCCTTTCAGAAAACTTTCTCCATCTATGGAGCCTTTACCGCCGCCTGAAGTGCCGCGGGCAGTAGAAGCGACACTTTTAGCTGCGATCATCAGCTCCGACAGCATGGAACCGCCGGTATGACCCACGTTGATCCCCAGAGAGCTCATAAAGCTGTCGATCTTCTGGGATACCTTGAGAAAGGCCACGGCACACAGGAACCACACAAAAAGGTTGCCCGTGACCGCTTCCTTCCCCACAGCATTTACCTGGGCCTGGACCTCCGCTTCCGTCAATGCAGAAGCTCTCACTGTTCCCAGGGAGATCATGATGGCAATATAGCTCATTAGCAATAAAATTTTGTGTCTTCTTTTCATCTTGCCTCCTTAGATTGACAGTGGATTGGCCAGGAAAGCGCCTACCATGCTGGTAAACAGCCGCAGGC
>CAZUJI010000194.1:0-3580 GCA_964620235.1 uncultured Eubacteriales bacterium | reverse complement strand
TCTGCCTCTAAAGACAGACCCAATTCGTTGGTTAAAGCAACCAGCTCTTTGGTTTTGGCAATATTTTCGTCAATGGGATAGTGAGAACCGTCAAACATAACCGAGGAGAAGCCGGCTTTAATGCAAGCCATAGCGCCCTCGTAGCTGCCGTGGTCTAAGTGCAAAGCAACGGGAACGGTGATGTTCAAAGTCTCTAACATACCGTTAACCATACCTACAACGGTGTTGTAGCCGCACATATATTTACCTGCGCCCTCAGACACGCCCAAAATAACGGGAGAGTTGCACTCCTGAGCGGTGAGCAGAATGGCTTTGGTCCACTCTAAGTTGTTGATGTTAAATTGGCCAACGGCGTAATGCCCGGCCTTTGCTTTTTGCAGCATTTCTTTTGCAGATACCAGCATTTTCATTCCTCCAAAATTAGTATATTTAGATTGTAATCTATTTCACGGTAAAAATCAAGTCAAAAACCGATTTATTTCGCGGCAGATTCGTCCTCGTGGCGAATTTGTGCCCGCTTGATTTTACCGCCCAGGGTTTTGGGTAATTCCTCTACGAATTCAATTACGCGGGGGTACTTATAAGGGGCGGTGGTGCGCTTAACGTGATTTTGCAGCTCCTTGACCAGCTCGTCGCCGGGGGTGTAGCCCTTGGCCAGCACCACGGTAGCCTTAATAATTTGCCCGCGAATGGGGTCGGGGGCGCCGGTAATGGCGCACTCAATAACCGCAGGGTGCTCAATTAAGGCGCTTTCTACCTCAAAGGGGCTAATGCGGTAGCCCGAGCATTTGATAACGTCGTCGCTACGGCCCACAAACCACAAATACCCGTCAGAGTCGCGCCAGGCAACGTCGTGCAGGTTGTAGCACTTGCCGCCCAAGGCCTCTTGGGTTTGCTCAGGGTTTTGGTAATAACCGTGAAACAGGCCCACGGGAATTTCCTTATCGATACCGAAAATGCAGATTTCGCCCTCTTCACCGTCTTCGCACTCGCGGCCCTCGGCGTTGATCAAGCGAACGTCGTAAATGGGTGAAGGCTTGCCCATAGAGCCGGGACGGGGCTCGAACCAGGGGAAGTTGGCAATTAAAACGGTAGACTCGCTCTGGCCAAAGCCCTCGGTCATTTTTACACCGGTTAGGTCTTGCCATTTGCGCCAAATCTCGGGGTTTAGGGGCTCGCCGGCGTTGCAGCAGCTCTCAATAGACGAAAGGTCATATTTTGTGATATCCTCCTGCAGCATAAAGCGGAACATCGTAGGCGGCGCGCAGAAGGTGGTAACCTTGTATTTTTCTAACTTGCTGAGCAGGTTGGACGGCACGAATTTTTGCATATCGTAGGCAAAAATAACGGCGCCACAGCACCACTGGCCGTAAATTTTACCCCAGCCGAACTTGGCCCAGCCCGAGTCGGACACGCTCATATGCAGTTTATTTTCTTGCACCCGTTGCCAGTATTTGGCGGTAACGATATGCCCCAGGGGGTGGGTAAAGGTATGCTGCACCATTTTGGGCATACTTGTGGTACCCGAGGTAAAGTAAATAAGCATAATATCGTCGTTTTGGGTGGCGTCGGCACCGGTGGGACGGGGAAACTCGTCGGAGTGCTTCATTATCTCGGTGTCTAAATCCAGCCAGCCCTCGCGGCGCATGGTATCGCTAACCAGCACCTTATTTTGAATACAATCCACCGCTGCTGCGGCGCCCTCTACCTGCTGGATAGAGTACATCTCGTCTACGCATACAATGGTGTGGATTTTGGCGCTTTGGGCGCGGTAGACCAGGTCTTTTTTAGACAGCTGCAGCGACCCGGGGATTAAGGTTGCGCCAATTTTGTGCAGGGCTACGGCGCATACCCAATACTCCCAGCGGCGGCGCAAAATCAGCATAACCACGCTGCCTTTTTTAATGCCGATGCTTTTAAAATAGTTGGCGGTGCGGTTGGACAGCCGACGGATATCTTCAAAGGTGAAGGTTTTTTCGCCGCCGTTATCATCACACCAAACCAGGGCTTTTTTCTCTTTATCTTCCTCGGCCCAAGCGTCTACAATGTCAAACCCAAAGTTAAAATTCTCGGGCACGTTAACGGTGTAATTCTCCTTAAAATCTTTATAAGAGGAAAACGTCTGCCGGGGTAAAAATCGTTCTAACATTTTACTTCTCCTTTAACGGGAATGGTCTTAGTCTGCAATCACTACCAGCATCGTAGCCGGAGTTTCGCCCACGCAGCACTGGCGGTGGGGGTGGGTGGCGTTGAAATAGATGCTGTCGCCCTCGTGGAGTAAAATCTCCTCATCGTCAAAAATCAGGCGAATGGTGCCGTTAAGCACCATATTAAACTCCTCACCCTGGTGGGTGCTTACGGCGTAGGTCTTGTCGTTTGGCTCGATATTTACAAGCAAAGGCTGCATAATTTTGTTGCCGTAACGAAAAGCCAAATCTTTATACAAATAACCGGGGTGGCGCTTGGTAATGCGACCGCTGCCCTTGCGAATAATTTGGTAGGTATTTAATTTGCCCGACTCGCCGCTGACCAAATCGTTAAAGCCGACGCCAAACAAATTGGCCATACCAAAAATAACGCTGATGGGAATATCGTCGCCGTGCGCCTCGTAGGATTTGTAGGTTTCTACGTCAATGCCCAGCTCGGCAGCCAGTTCTTCTTCGGTGTAGCCCGAAATCTCCCGCAGCTCGCGGATGCGCTCCACCATCTCTTTAATTGTGCCTTCCATAGTAAAACCTCCGAAAAAGTAATTATACAACAAAAAACCGCCCTATATTACATAGGACGGATAAACCGCGGTACCACCTAAATTCAGATTGCTCTGCACTTTGCCGACACGGGGCCACGCCCGATGCCGCGTTTAGATAACGGTAAACACCCGTTGACGCCTACTAAAGGATACACCTCGTTGGGGCCAAAGCTCAAAGGCTACCTTCCTTACCGCTTGCGCGAAGACTCGCATCATCCGTCTTCTTTCTGGGCCGAAAGCAGGCAAGTACTCCTCCTTGTCATTGCTTTTACATATTGATTTAAAAAGATAATAGCACAATTTTTCCTGAATGTCAACTTTTTTATGCAAAAAACCGAGGTGACGTATCGCCCACACTTCGTAGGGATGTATTTCCTTAAAAAGCGAAATATGTTAAAAACCTCCGATACGCGTCAGCGTTATCGGAGGTTTTTGCCTTTTCTGTCACTATAAATTTTCTTTTTAAGGCGCTTCGCAGTTTCGTAAAAACAGAAAATTTTCCGATTTGAAGCCAAAAAATGCAGAAAGGCTGTCGCCTTTTAAAGTTTTTGGCAAAAAAGCGGGGAATTTTGTTTGAGAAACAAATACTGCTCTATGAAGCGTGGGCGAATACCCCTCGGATTTGGTTTTAAGTATTTACACTTGTTTTTTGCGCCGCGCAACCATTAACACCGCTGTGCTGCAACCCAAAAGTGCCAGCCACAGTACTGTGGCCGCCCTTTCGCCGGTGTTGGGTAGGCTGGGCTTGGCTTTTTCCGCCAAATCGGCCGCTGTAATCGGGCGCAGGATAAAGTTATCGTAATACCCGGTGTAGCCACCCACTCGGATACC
>CAZUJI010000193.1:0-3583 GCA_964620235.1 uncultured Eubacteriales bacterium | reverse complement strand
GACAACTTCTTTACGAAGCGTCTCTCTCCGTCCTGCTTTTTTATGTGTTGGTTTGCAGTAGTGTGTCAAGGGTTATGGAGAATACCTTTGCAAAAGCCAGAATTTCTATATCGGTTACAAACCGTTTGCCGCATTCAATGCGTTGAATGGCGTTTTTGTCAATGTCGATGCCTACCAATTGCATTTTATCGGCAAGTTCCCGCTGCGACCATTTTTGTTTTGTACGGTACAGAGCAATCGTTTTACCGCAAATATTGTTTAATCCCTGGGGTGTTTTTTTGATAAACATAAAAATTTCTCCTTTTTGACATTTAGTGCTTGTCAACAAGAAAATTATATGCTATAATAGCGTTTACAATGACATTCACTGAATGTCAAAAAGAGAGGAGAGAGAAAATGAAAAAAGTTTGGTGTATTGTTTTGGCTTTGATGATGAGTGTGATGGTGTGTGCCTGCGTGGAGGATACCCCTAAAAAAGAGGTTGGCGGCGGTATTTCTTCCGTACAGCAACAAACGGAGGAAACCTTTGCGTTGAACGAAACGGCGGTGTTTTCTGACTTAAAATTCACGGCCAATCAGCTCGTTGAGTCACAAGGGGAGGACTTTTTTACTCCCGAGGCAGGGAATGTTTTTGTTGGTATTCAATTTACCGTTGAAAATATTTCCGACGAAGAGCAAAGCATCAGTTCGCTATTGCTGTTCGATGGGTACGTGGACGACACGAAGTGCGACTACTCCGTAAGCGCAAGCTGCGTATTTGACGAGGGTACTTTAGACGGTAGTATTGCACCGGGCAAAAAACTGGTGGGTTGGTACGCTGTAGAGGTACCTAAGACCTGGTCTGCCATTGAATTGCAGGTGCATGCCGACCTGTTCTCTGACACAGCGGCGAAATTTGTGTTCACAAATGAAAAGTAAGGAGCATTTAAAATGAGAAAAAGAAGTATTTTGTTAACCGTTGCGACCGTTCTTGCCTCGGCCTACGCAGTGTACCTGTTTTGCTATTTTGTGGGCGGTACTGCAGCGGCCAGCGGTACAGACGCCATTAGCGGCGCTATTGCTACGGCGCTGGTTACGCCCCACGCGGTTACGGTTTTGATTGGCGCTGTGTTTGGTTGGGTTGGTGTTTTGGTCAAAAAAAGTTGGGCGGCTTTGGTGGCGGCAATTTTATATTCTGTTGCTACGCTGCTGTTTTTAGCCAACGCTATGTTTACCATACCGCTATTGATTTTAGGCTTTATCGGTTACGCCAATCAGAAGAAACTCAACAAGAAAAACGCACAATAATAAAAAAGAGAGGCAACTGCCTCTCTTTTTTACTGCTCTAACCCAAAGCTAACGCTTAAAGCACGGTCTACCCGATGCATAGAGCCCACGTCTAAGGTACCCATTTTTTCTTTAAGCCGTTGCTTGTCAATGGTGCGCACCTGCTCTAACAAAACAATAGAGTCTTTGGCCAGGCCGCAGCCGTCGGCGGTAACCTTAATGTGGGTGGGCAGCTGGGTTTTATCGCTTTGGCTGGTAATGGCCGCAGCAATTACGGTGGGGCTGAATTTATTGCCCACGTCGTTTTGTACAATAAGTACCGGTCGCATACCGCCCTGCTCAGAGCCTACTACGGGGCTTAGGTCGGCATAGTAAATGTCTCCTCGTTTAATGGTCATTCTTTTCACGCTCCTATGTGGTTCTATTTTTACCCTTTTTTTGGGGGTTTAAACCTGCGGCTGTCCTAATTTTAGTCTATGCGGACAAAATTTTTTTGTGCCCCCTAAAAACGACTTTTTTATATAAATTTTTTAAATGGCCATTGACCCCGCGTACATTTTAATGTAAAATAGAATAAATAAGTGTGTATACTACCTGTGAACGAATTTATATAGATGGGAAGTGCTTCCTATGCGGAAGGTGTTTGGAACAGAATCTTACCAGTTGTTCCCCTTGGAGGACGGCTTTATTTTGGTAGAGCGTCAACCCTTGGAGGAGGAAGATAAAATTGCCGTGGGCTACCGTTTAATCTCTTTTTCTAAGGGTACGGTAGGGCGCGTGTCTAAAAAAATCTACTATTGCGCAAAATTCGGCCCCGAGTACGAGGCCTTTGTACCCCAGCTTTGCAACGCGGTAGAGCCCAACGTGGTCGCGTTGGAAAAGGGGCGTTTGTTTATTGCCTCGCCCGACGGCTCGGCCGGCATTTACGATGCCGACGGTACCCCCGTTTGGCAGGGTACCATGCGGTATAACGACTGTGGCCCCTACGATTTAGTCGCCGTAGGCGGCAAGCTGTGGGCCTCTTACCCCGAGCAAAACGCGCTGATTCGCTTTAATTTAACCACCATGCGCGAAGAGCTGCGCATCGGCGGCAAAAACAGCGCCGCCTTCTCGGTGCCCCAGGGCTTGGCTATGGGCGAGTCGCCCGATATTTTGCTGGTTTGCAACGCCGGCAGCCATAAAATCAGCGCGGTGAACCTGCAAACCTACACCGTGGCCGATTACGAAACCTTTACCGAGCCGGTGCACCAGTACATTAAGGTGTTGTCCAATGAGATTGTTTTGTTGGATTCCGGCGTGTACAAATTATAAAAAATGAGCCCCCGCTTTTGCGGGGGTTTTTATAACGGAGAAGCCTATGCAACGATTATTAAGCCATATGCGGGCGTGTATGGAGCAGTACGATATGATTCAAAGCGGTGACCGTGTGGCGGTGGCCGTTTCGGGGGGTAAGGACTCTTTGGCTTTGCTGGCGGCGATGGCCCGCCTGCGGCAGTTTTACCCCAGCCCCTTTGAGGTGCAGGTCGTAACCATAGACCCGCAGTTTGACGGTACCCCCGGCGATTACAGCGCCATTGAAGCCCTGTGTCAACAGCTCGGGGTGCCCTATACCGTCAAGCGCACCCAATTGTGGGAGATTATTTTTGAAGTACGAAAAGAGAGCAACCCCTGCAGCCTTTGCGCCCGTATGCGCCGTGGCGCCCTGCACGATTTGGCCAAGGAGCTGGGTTGCAATAAAATCGCCCTGGGGCATCATATGGACGACGCGGTGGAAACCTTTTATATGAATTTATGGAACAACGGCCGCGCCGAGTCCTTTGCGCCGGTGACCTATTTATCCCGTAAGGATTTGTATATGATTCGCCCGATGCTGTTTGCCACCGAGCGAGAGGTGCAGGGAGTAGCCAATAAGCTGCAGCTGCCGGTGGTAAAAAGCCGTTGCCCTGCCGACGGTGTTACCGAGCGGGAGGGGGTCAAGCAGCTGCTGCGCGGCCTGATGCAGCAGTACCCCGACCTGCGGGAGAAAACCTTAGGCGCTCTGCAACGGGGCGACATCTCGGGTTTCGGTACGACCCCAAAGAATAAAATGGAAACGTAGCCTCGCCCTTTGGGAGTGACGGTGCCACGACGTCCCGCCAAAGCCTTCCTCTTGAGGGGAAGGGGGACCGCTTGCGGTGGATGAGGTGGCCATTTGCCAACGGAATGCATAAATGCATTCCCTACAGGGTCCAAATCCCACCGCCCGCAAGCCAACCTTGCAATACGCCCAAAACCAAAACCGCCCCACCTTTTCAGGTGAGACGGCTTTTTATTTCTC
>CAZUJI010000192.1:0-3584 GCA_964620235.1 uncultured Eubacteriales bacterium | reverse complement strand
GAGACCTACCCAGGTACCTTCCCACAAGGATTGGCCGATGTACAAGTCTTTAAATGCGATAGAAAGACCGTACAACGGAATAAAGTGGAAAATTACCAGGCTGGCGAATGCCGGCAGAAGCATTGCATACAATTGCCATTGAGATAATACTTCTAATACCGGATTCTTCTTTTTGCGAATGGAATTTTTCGGAGCGTTTGCTTGAACCATTTGCGTTTCCCCTTTCATAAGAATAATTGCGCTTTAAGCATCTATTTCGGCACCGTTCGACTTTAAGGTGGCGCGAAGCTCGTCGATGTTTACATCTTTAAAGTCAACGCCATCTCTCAGTTTGAACACTGCGGCTGTACCGGCGGCCTCGCCAACCGCCATACAGGTAGACATAATTCTTGCCGGGCCTAAGGCCTGGCCGTCTGCTGCGATGCATCTGCCCGCAACAATTATATTTTTAGACCCCTTCGGGATCAAAGCGCCGTAAGGAATGGCGACCACACCGCCGCCTAAGCTATGCTTGCCTGCAAACCCTTGGGTGCCGCCATGCTTTTCACTCTCTTCATCGCCTTTACGGGTTAAATCGAAATGGCGACCGGCCAAAGCGATGGTATCAGGGAACTTGGTGCCCTTGGCTGCATCTTCTTCGGTTAAAGTCTTTTCGGCCACGATGCGGCGGGTTTCGCGGATGCCGGGGTAGGCTGCGGTAGAACGCAGGCGGCAATTCTCAGCACCGGGAATGTAGGGTTTAAATAATTTTTCAACCAACCAGTTGGCACGTTGGCGGCCGATTAAGGTTAAATCGGTTAAATCCTTACCGTTGGTGCCGTCTAAGTTATGCTCACCCACAAAGCCGTGGCTGGTACCGCCGTTAACCATAAACACGCCCTCTTGCACCATAGGGAAGATAACGATGTTAACAGGGGCCACGTTGCCGTTGCCCTCGCCACGCTCGGCCGCGGCTTGTTGGCACTGTTTTAAGAACCAAGGGTCGCCCCCCTGCTCTAAATACTCGGCAATTTTGCCGGCGTCGATATTTTCGATGTGGGCCACAAAGCCAATACCGGTCATTTCGCCGGTTTCTTTATCACCTTTATAGGTGGCGTAGCCGCTGCGGGCTACTAAGTCGGCGTCGCCGGTACAATCGATTACAGCCTTACATTTAATAAACTGTAAACCGCTTTTATTAAATATGTATACACCCTTTACCTCGTTGTCTACCACTTCGGTATCCATCGCGGTGGTGTAATACAGCACGTCTAACCCGACCTCTCTGGCCATTTCGTCGTAGGCCAGCTTGCCCTTTTCCAAATCGAAGGTGAACTCGTCGTGACAACCTAAACGGTCTAAAATGGGGTACTTGTCGGTCTGGCCCATAACGGCGGGGCCTACGCCGCCGTCCATAGCCCGCATTTTTTGCATCATTTCTTCAAAAATGCCGCGAACCGCTCTGCGGGGACGGGGAAGATCCTTGTATTGCAGACCCTTGTCTAACATATGACGGTACGGGATAGAGCCGTTGTAGGCGCCTAAATAAAAGGGCAGGTTACCGCTGGTAGAAGTGCCGCCCATACAGCCGTTCGCCTCTAACAAAATGGTTTTTAACCCGCCGCGGGCCGCCGCAATACCGGCACCGATGCCGGCAGGGCCGCCGCCCGCTACTACAACGTCGTACTCGCCGTACAAAACCGCTTCTCTTTTAAAATCCATAGCAAGTCCTCCTCTAAAAATCTACTTCGGCGCCGTTGGCACGCAAAGTGTCACGTAACTCCTGTGTGTTGATATCTTTAAAATCCACACCGTCGCGGATTTTTTGAACAGCTGCCGTGCCTGCGGCCTCACCAATGGCCATGCAAGTGGACATAATGCGCACCGGGCCTAAAGCCTGGCCATCGGCCGCGATACAACGGCCGGCTGCCAAAATGTTTTTAGAGCCCTTGGGAATCATAGCGCTGTAGGGGATGGCTGCGATGCCGCCGCCCAACGTATTTTTGCCGGCAAAGCCCTGCACGTCACCCGGTTTTTCTTCGTGATTGTCTTTGCGGGTAAGGTCGAAATGGCGACCGGCAAAGGCGATGGTATCGGGGAACTGTTCACCCTTAATTAAATCCTCCTCGGTGAGCATACGCTCGGCGATGATACGCCGCGTTTCACGGATGCCGGGGTAGGTTGCGGTGGAACGCAAGCGGCAATGCTCGGCGCCGGGGATGTAGGGACGCCAAAGCTTTTCAACCATCCATTTGGCACGCTGGCGGCCGATCATAGTAACGTAGGTTAAATCGTCGCCGTTGGTGCCGTCAAGGTTGTGGTCGCCCTTAAAGGCGTGGCTGGTGCCGCCGTTAACCATCCAAACTCCGTCCTGCACCATAGGGAAGGTGATAATGGCTTGTAAATGCTTGGGGTTGGCAGGGTCGTCGTCGGCGGTGTCGGCCACGGCCTTAGCCACCGCTTCGGGGAACCAAGGGTCGCCCCCCTGCTCTAAATACTCGGCAATTTTGGCCGAATCTACGTTTTCAATCTGGGCTACGATACCAATGGCGGTCATCTCGCCGGTTTTCTTGTCACCCTTGTAGGTAGCGTAACCGCTGCGGGCAACCAGGTCGGCGTCGCCGGTACAATCGATAACGGCTTTACATTTGATAAACTGAATGCCGCTTTTGTTAACTATGTATACACCCTTGATTTCGTTGTCAGCCACTTCGGTGTCTAACGCGGTGGTGTAATATAAAACGTCTAAGCCAAACTCTTTGGCCATTTCGTCAAAGACGCGCTTGCCAATTTCAATATCGAAGGTAAATTCGTCGTGGCAGCCAAAGCGGTCTAAAATGGGGTATTTGTCGGTTTGGCCCATAACCGCAGGGCCAACGCCACCCTTTTGCGCCTTAATGCGTTGGGTAACCAAATCAAACACGCCGCGTACCGCCCTGCGGGGACGGTTTAAATCTTTATATTGCAGGCCTTGGTCAAGCATCCTGCGGTAGGGCATAGAGCCGTTGTAGGCGCCTAAAAAGAAGGGCAGGTTACCGCTGGTAGAGGTGCCGCCCATAGCACCGTTAACCTCTAACAAAATAGCCTTTAAGCCACCCCGAGCCGCCGCAATACCCGCGCCGATACCTGCAGGGCCGCCACCGGCGATGACTACGTCGTACTCGCCGTATAAGGGAACGTCTCTTTTAAAATCCATACTGCCCTCCGGGCGCGTTGCCAAATCGATTACCATGTGCAAAACTGCCAAAAAGCGTTTTGCACAAAAAACACCGATAAAAAACAGTTACTTTACATAAAATCTGCCACTTTAGGCAAAATGTATATACTTCACCCATTGACACCCAGTATTATACCGCACAATGCCTACATTGTCAATAGAATATACATTATTTCGTCAAAACGCCAACCCAATTGGGTAAATTAAACAAACATAGAATATAATTTTTGTAGAATTATCCATTTTTGCGGATTTTCTTGTTTTGCAGACATTTTTATTTGGTGATTTTTTTACAAAAGTTTGGTGCTCGGCTGGTAAAATCTGTGTCCGAATTTTTCCGTTTTTTTCGATTTTATTAAAAATCCAATACGCTTTACCCACCAAAAGC
>CAZUJI010000191.1:3132-3593 GCA_964620235.1 uncultured Eubacteriales bacterium | reverse complement strand
AAGGCTTTTACGGCGCCGGTAGACATTAAATGGGCGCCGGCGCAAAGGTCGGTAAAGTCGCCCTGCTTATAAAAGCTGATCTCTTCCCCCTCGGGCAGGTCTTGCACCAGCTCTACCTTATAGGGCTCGTTTTGCGCCTCAAAGTAGGCCAAAGCCTCGTTACGGGGCATAGCAAACCGCTCTAAGGCAAAATCCTCTTTAACGATTTTTTTCATCTCGGCCTCGATACCTGCCAAAACCTCGTCGGTAATAGGGGTGTCGCTGTCGATATCGTAATAAAAGCCGTTATCAATCGCGGGGCCGATGGCCAGCTTGGCGTTGGGGTACAAGCGCTTTACCGCTTGGGCCAAAATGTGGCTGGCGGTGTGGCGGAAGGTCCAGCGACCGTACACCTGGTCAAAGGTTAAAATTTCTACCTGGCAGTCCTCCGTAAGCGGGGTGCGCAGGTCGAACTCCTGGCC
>CAZUJI010000191.1:0-3122 GCA_964620235.1 uncultured Eubacteriales bacterium | reverse complement strand
AATGCTTTTGGCAATTTCGGCCACGGTAATGCCGCTTTCAAAGGATTTTACATCCCCTTTTAAGGTTACGTTAATCATTTTCAATTCCTCCAATAAAAAAATAAACTTCACCCCATACTCTGGGGTGAAGTTAAAACTCCACGGTTCCACCCGGATTGCGCAAAATGCGCCCCTTAATGCCCCTTAACGCGGGATACGGCCTGCTTGTGTTCACAGGCGCTCAAAGGTGGTCTTCACAGCTTGGTACCGTACGGTGCTTGCAGCCGATGACACCGCTCTCTGCCCGGGATAAAAACTGCTACTTTCCTTCTCAACGCTTTAAGTATTCTACCAATTATTATACCGCCTTTGGCTAAAAAGTCAAGTGTGGGGCGGTGAAAATTTTACTCGGCGTTGGTAAAGATCTTTTTGTACCCGTCTATAGCGGCGGTAACGGCGGCCACGGCGGCGGCGCGATCCTGCACCTCTTCTACGGCCGTTTCTTTGCCCTCTAAGTTTTTATATACCTTAAAGAAGTGCTGAATCTCGTCAAATACGTGCTTGGGCAGGTCGGTAATATCCTTATAGCTGTTATAGGTGGGGTCGCTAAAGGGGATCGCCAGAATCTTTTCGTCCATATGGCCGTTGTCTACCATATTGATTACGCCAATGGGGTAGCAACGTACCATAACGTTGGGGTCAATGGCCACGCTGCATATAATGAATACGTCCAGCGGGTCGCCGTCGTCGGCATAGGTGCGGGGAATAAAGCCGTAGTTGGCGGGATAGTGGGTAGCGGTATAAAGTACACGGTCTAAAATAATCAGACCGGTTTCTTTGTCCAGCTCGTACTTCTTTTTGCTGTTCTTTTCAATCTCTACAACAGCAATAAAATCTTCGGGGTTAATGCGGTCGGGGGAAATATCGTGCCAGATGTTAGACATAGTGCTTACTCCTTTACAAATTAGCAATTAAAGCCTCCATAGCCACGTCGGCCAAGGCCAAAGCGGCGCGAGCCACCGCAAAAAGGGCGGCATTGGGCGATGCCTCACAAGGGCGACCCCCCAGCCCAAAAAGCTGCAGCCCTGCAACTGCAGTGCGGCTAAGAGAACGTACCCTTTGTTGTAGTATAGCATATTTTTTGTAATTTGCAAAGGTGCAAAGCATATTTTTTGCCCCCAAACCGCAGTTTTCTACCCATTCGGCCGCTTTTTGGCGGTGTTGCGCAGGTAAAGCCGACAATTCCGTTTGCAAAGAGAGCAAAAGCAGCTCGCGGGTAAGGGCCAGCGTGTGGCGGCTTAGTAAAAACAAATCGCGTCGGTCTATGGGAGTAACGAAGGCGGCCAGCAATTGTTCGGCCAATTGATTTTGTCGCGTGGTATATACGCTGAGTGTGGCGAAGCTGGGGGCTGTGCCACCCCTTAGCCAACGGGCCATCTGCGTGGCAACGGCGGCGCAATCCTCCCCTGCTGTGGCTAATGCAGCAAAAAAAGGGTCTTGCTTTTTCATTGCTTACTCCTTTGCTTACGCGCCCATACCCGCCACATAGCCCAACCCAATGTCAACGTCCCAAAACCAAAGACGACAAGGGTGGCAAAACGGTCAACGTTATGCAGCCAAAGCCGCCAGGCATCCCCCGCCAAGCGACCCACCCACACCAAAAGGGTATTCCATAAATAGCTGCCTGCGGCGGTAAGCCCCAAAAAGGGCCAAAAGGGCAGCCCCGAAATACCTGCGGGGATAGAAATGATACTCCGCAGCAACGGCACGCAACGGCAAACAAACACCGAGGCGTAGCCCCGCCGCGCAAACCATCGGTTGGCGCGATGCAGCTGCGCCGGCCGAAAGTGCAGCCATCGCCCCAAACGCCCGCTCATCATACGCTCTATGCGGTCCGGCCCACAGCCTCTGCCAACCCAATACAGCAGCACTGCCCCCAAAACGGCGCCCACCGTGGCCCAAAGCACCACCCACCATACCTGCAGCCGCGCCTTTACGGTTAAAACCCCCGCAAAAATCAGCACCGCCTCGCTGGGAATGGGTGGAAACACCGTTTCGGCAAAAATCAGCAGGGCAATGCCTATATACCCATACTGCTCGGTTAATTGTAAAAGCATTTCTTGCACGCGGCACCCCTCGTTTCTGTTTTATAGTATTGAGGCAGGTGATTTTTTATGCTTTTCCGCTCCTCTGTTATGCATTTTGACTAAATGTTATGCACTTTTGAAAAATTTACTTGACATTTTATATTAAATATGCTATTTTATAGTTAGAAATAGACAAATCAGAGCCCGCTCTATCTGTTCAAAAAGGCAAAAATCATCGTTTTATCAGTAGAAGGAGGTGGCGGTATGCAAAAATGGTTCCGTTCCAAAAAGAAGATTGTTTTGTTGTTTGTTTCTCTGCTTGTTTTGGCCTTGACCCTTTGGTGCGTGGTAGACGTCTGTACCGGTATTGCCCGTATAAACACCTACGCCAAGCAACCTAAGCCGGGGCAAAGTGCGCCGATGCAACAGGCAATTTTGGAGTATAGCGACCATATGGCCGAATTGCAGCTGCCCCAAAGCGAGGGCATAGATTGCCCGGATTACAAATCTTTTCTCTCGCTTTTTGACAACGTTGCGATGGACTACGCCCCTATATCTCCCGATCTTGCCTACCAAACCGCCTATTCCAATATGGTGGTGCAGGGGCGCATTTTGGGGTGGTTTAGCGGCGAGCAGGATTCTACCCAATTTATTTTGCTGGTTACCAAAAATATAGTGGGCAAGCGAGGTGTGCTGCGCACCCTGCGTGTGGCAGTGCCCCAGGGCAGCAACTGCGCCGAAATTTTAAAAAACACGGGCGAGGCAGTGCTGTTTTTAGACGTGATAGATAAAGAAAAATCGCTTACCCGCCTGCACCTGCACGAGCACAGTATTTTTGAGGTGGAATTTTCAGGGCGGGTGCGCAGCTTCTCCAACCTGCCCGAAAATCAATATTACAGCGGCAAAGCCTCGGGCAAGCTAACAAAAACCGTACAACAGCTGGCCCGAGCGATGGAGATAGAATAGAGGGCGCCGATATGAAAAATAAAGTTATAAAATACGTACTTATCGGTTGCGTCGCGGCGGTGGTTTTGTCCTTGGTGGTGGCATCGGCAA
>CAZUJI010000190.1:1143-3599 GCA_964620235.1 uncultured Eubacteriales bacterium | reverse complement strand
GGCTCCCTTGTGCAAAGGGAGCTGGCAAAACCAACGGTTTTGACTGAGGGATTGTGGTTATAAGACAATCCTCCCGTCAGCCTACGGCTGCCACCCTCCTTTACACAAGGAGGGCTTTTGCCGCATTTGCGGTAGTCCCGCATTAAAATTTATTTTTCGGTCCTGCAGTTCACCCAAACCGTCATATCGCTTTCGCCACGGTTGGCAAAGGTGTAGTAGGGTACAAAGCGTAACTTTGCGGGGGTAAAATCGGCGCTATAGGTGGTGTACAACGCGTCGCCGCCTAAGCGGGCGTAACCCTCGGTCAACAAAGTCGGTATCGGGTAAGCGGGGTCGGTTTCCAAACTGATTTTTGCGGCGGGGTCGGCGTACAGGGTATACAACGGGGCAGAATGGTCTACACCCTCTAAACAATATACCACGGGGCCGCGCTGTAGGGCGATTTTACCCGCATTGTCCCACACGGCGGGGTTAGAGGCGTAGAATTGCGGGGTCATATCCAAAGTCAGGCAAAGCGTTAAGTCGTCGGTATCGCAGGCGACCATAGCGTACCCTTTTTCCATTCTGTAGGTGGCGGGATTGCCGTTGGTGGTTAGGGTAAAGCCCTTGCACCAAGAGGGGATGCGTACCCCTACGGTTTTGCCCTCGGCACCCTTAACTTGCAGGCCGATTACGCCGTCGGCAGGGTAGTTGGTGGTTTGGGTTAGGGTAATGCCCTCAAACTCGGCCACACTGTCCATAAATTGGTGTACGTAGACAGTATCGGCATTGTAGGTGTATAGGTAGTTAGCAATACTGCTTACAAACCGCACCACGTTGGGCGGGCAGCAAGAGCAGGTAAAAACCTTAACCCGCTGGGTAATGGGCATAACCTCTTTGTGTTCTTGGTTCAGGCATTGGTTGTGACGGTTGTTGCGGGCTATGTTAATTTCCAACGGGTTCTCGTAGAAGAAGTGTTCACCGTCTAAGGAAAGGCCCGACAAAAATCCGTTGTACAGCACCCGCTCAACGGTGTCGGCATAGCGGCTGTCGGCCTCCATTTTAAGCATACGCCCCGCAAACATCGCCAGCGAAATAGCGGCGCAGGTTTCGGTATAGGCGGTGCCGTTGGGCAGGTCGTAATCGGCGGTAAAGGCCTCGCCCAAGCGGGTAGAACCAACGCCGCCGGTGATGTACATTCGACGTTCGGTAATGTTTTTGAATAACGCCTTGCAGGCCGAAAGCAGCTCTGCGTCCTCGGTTTCAAAAGCCAAATCGGCCATACCGCAGTATAAGTAACCCGCCCGTACCGAGTGGCCTACCGCTTCGGTCATCTGCCGCACCGGCAAGTGACTTTGGGAGTAAAAAAGGCGGTCGTCAATTTTGTCGTTGCCCAGTGCGTCGGCGATAGAGGTGCCGTCTTTTTTATTATTGCCCCGCGCGTCAATAAAATATTGGCAAAGCTTTAAATACTTCTCGTTTTTGGTGCAGCGGTACAGGCGAATCAACGCCAACTCAATCTCCTGGTGGCCGGGGGTGGCAAAGGCAGCGCTGCCCTCTTCCACAAACACCTTATAAATATAGTCGGCGTAGCGGCAGGCTACCTTTAAAAAGCGGTCGCGACCGGTGGCCTCAAAATAGGCTACCGCAGCCTCAAACAGGTGGCCCGCGCAATACAGCTCGTGCTTGCCGCGGTACTTAAAACGCTGGCTGGGCTCAATTGCCATAAAATAAATGTTAAAATATCCGTCGTCGCCCTGATGCTTTTCAATCAGGTCAATGGTAGATTCCATAATGTCTTCTAACGCTTGATTGGGGTGCTTTTTTAGTATATAGGCAATACCCTCTAAAAGCTTTACCACGTCCGAGTCCCAAAAAATGTGGGGCTTGTTGGGCATACCCTCCCGCCAGTCCATTTTAAACGCATCAAAGCGGCCGGTGTCTACAAATCGGTTAAATACCGCATATACGGTGGTGTTGCGGTTGAGCTCTTGCTTTTCGTGCCAAAATCCGTTTTTTATTTCAATTTGAGAATAATCTACGCTTTGGAACTTTTTCATACCATTTTAACCCCTTTTTCTTGTATTTTTCGCCTTTGTATGGTATCATTATAGCCATAGAGCGTGTCTGTTGCAATGTGAAAAAATACAGAATAAGGGAGAAAATCCGATATGTTTACCTACCCCGAAGCCGACTATGCTTTTGGCGGTTTATTTTATACCGAGGAAAAATGGATTCACCCCACCCGCAATATTGATTCCTACGAAATAATTTACGTGGTAGAGGGTACGGTGCACCTGCAAGAGGAGGGCCAAGCGTTTACCCTGCAAAAAGGGGACGTATACCTGCTGCGCCCCCATGTTACCCACGGCGGCTGGCAAGAAAGCAGCGGCAAAACCAGCTTCTATTGGGTGCATTTTCGCACCGAGGATGTATCGGCCCTGCAAATTTGCCCCGGCCTTGTGCGCATTACCGAC
>CAZUJI010000190.1:0-1133 GCA_964620235.1 uncultured Eubacteriales bacterium | reverse complement strand
TACCGACAGTTACCGTTTTGCAGTGCTGCTGCGGCAGATACTCCACATTGCCAATACCCCCGCCTACCCAAGCTATACGCTGCAGGCGGCGCTGCTGCAGCTGTTGGGGGAGCTTTCGGCGGCGCAAATGGCGGCCGGTCGCTCGCAAGCCCCGCTGCTGTTTGAGATTTCGGAATATATTCGCTTAAACGCCCAAAAGCGGGTAACGGTACAATCGGTGGCCGATAAATTCGGCTACAACCCCGACTACGTCAGCGCCCTGTTTCGTCAAAATTTTCATATCTCCCTTAAGCAATACATCAGCAACCAGCAGGTGGCCGCCGCCAAAGAACTGCTGGTAACCACCAGTCAACCCATAAAATGGGTGGCTGAGCAAATGGGCTGGGCCGACGAAAACGAGTTTATCCACTTTTTTAAATACCACGCCGGCATTGCCCCCAACCGCTTCCGCAATTTATATGCCCGCACACATATGAATAATAAATAATATTTTTGTTCCCAAAAGGGCGAAATTGTGCTATACTAAATACATTTAAAAAGCAAGGAGAATTATTGTGACCGATAGAGAACTGCGGGAGATCCGTCGCCGGTTTCGTCCCGATAAAACCAATATTTTAAGCATCAAAGGCTGTATTGTAAACGGCGAGAATAAAATTATCTCTCGCTTTAATCAGCCGGTAATGAACTGCACCACCGAGGAGAGCGAAAAGCTGCTGGGGGCAATGAAAAAGTCCCTGTCGGGCGGGCTGGGCACCAATTTGTTAGATTTAGAATTTCCCACCGCCGCCGTGGGCAACAGCGAGGAGCATAAGCTGCTTATGGCTCTGCGGCAGTCGGGGCTTAAAGACGAGGGCGCGCTGGAGTATTTTTACTCTAAGGTAATTTCGTCGGTTAAGTTTGAGGGCAACTACGCCATTTTGCTGGCCTACGACAATTACGACGTGTTCACCTTCACCAAAGACGGCGAAAAAGAAGAATCGGGCACCGTATTCTCCTACGTCGTTTGCAGCATTTGCCCCGTAAAGCCCCTGAACACCGGTCTTTATTACCGCGAGAGCGACTGTTCCTTTAGGGACGTGGACCCCTTTGCCATTCTAAACGCCCCCGAGGTTGGGTTTATGTTCCCCACCTTT
>CAZUJI010000189.1:0-3612 GCA_964620235.1 uncultured Eubacteriales bacterium | reverse complement strand
GAGCCGATTCTTGACAGCTTCCCCCCGGGGGAAGCTATAGGCGCTCCCGCGCCAGAGAGATAAACTGAAAATAAAAGCTTTTTGACGGTTTTGAGACAGGATGTAAAGCGGTTATTCCGGCTTTTCCACTCTGGCGATCCGCTGGCTCAGAGGCGGGTGGCTGTATTCCAGAATCACATTGATGGGAGAGGGTGCCAGATGGGCGAAGTTTTCCTTGGCCAGCTTTTTCAGCGCGCTGACCATGTCGGTGCCGTAGCCCTCCCGAACTGCCTGCCGGTCAGCACGGAATTCCGCAAAGCGGCTGTAGGCATTTATGGCAAGGCTGCTTATGGGCTGGATCAATCCCAAACCGATACTCAGCAGGATGTACGCGAAGCCGTAATTGATACCGCTGAAGCCGAACGCGGCATACAGCTGGGGGCTTTGCAGGGTCAGCCAGGCAATGACAGCCATCAGAAGCAGATTTCCAAAGTTCATGATCTGCATTTTCAGCACATCCCTGTGCAGGCCGTGTCCCAGTTCGTGGGCAAAGACTGCACAGATCTCCCCGGTGGACATGGTGTTGACGAGATTGTCATACAAAACGATGGTCTTTAACTTGCCAAAGCCGGTGAAGTAGGCGTTCAGCTTGGTGGTGCGGCGGGAAGCGTCCATCACCTCAATGGCCTTCACCTGATAGCCATGCTTGGTCAGCAGCGCCATCAGATTGTCCTTCAGCTCTCCGTCCTCCAGAGGTACGAACTTGTTTCCGATCCTGCTGAAAATGGGGTACAGGAAGGAGATGACAAGGTTGAACCCCAAAATGGCGATGGCAAACACCAGGATCATCCAATCTCCCAGTGCGGTATGCAGTGCGGAAAGGAGCCAAACAATCAGGAAACCGAGTGCGATTCCCACCAGGAAATTCCGAATCTGGTCTGTAACAAAGGTTTTTACGGTAGAGCGGTTGAAGCCGTATTTCTCTTCAATGACCATGGTGTTATAGTAACTGATGGGCACGTCTACAACAGCGCTGACCAAGGATTCCAGCAGCAGGACTGCCAGCAGCTGCGAGAAGATGCCGGTGCCGAACAGAGCGGCAAAGGCGGCATAGGCGTTGGTGCATAGCAGCACCAGGGAAGTGACAAAAGAAAGAACGGTGGAAAGAATGCGCAGCCTGGAGCCTTCCGCGCTGTAGCGGCGCCATTTCCCGTAGGTTTCCGCGTCATAAATGTCCGCCACATTCTCCGGAATGGGATTGCCCGCGGAGCGGTATTGTACGATATTCAGCGCCAGACGGTAGGCAAAGCCCAGAGCCAGGATCGCGAGAACGACGAATTTCATAAAAAAACCTCCTTATTTGATAGAAAAAGTCTACCATATCTGACTCCCGGATGCAAGCGCAAAAACCGCCATCCGTCAGGATAGCGGTTTTTCGTGGTGGGGTTGGCCAAAATGATTTGCGAGAATCAACTACTCGTTAATACGAATTCCTTAATGATTGATTGCTTTTTTTGTGCAATACCTTATACTAGAGGCAGGTCGACCGCAAAAATTGGAGGAACGATAAAATGAATATTGGAAAGAAAATCAAATCATTTCGTACCGTTAAGGGGATTACGCAAGAAATCCTTGCGCAGGAATTGGGTGTATCTGCACAGGCTGTGAGCCGATGGGAGAATGGTGCTGCGATGCCGGATATTGCGCTTCTTCCTGCTCTGTCGGTCTATTTTGGTGTTCGCATTGACGATTTTTTTGAACTGAGTGATGAAGCACAGCAAGAGCGCATCTACAATATGACACAAACCGAAGAGTTCGTTCCTAGAGCGGACTTTGACCATGCCGAGCGTTACCTAAAAGATAGGCTGGCGATGAATCCTGAAGATGCGCAAAGCCTTGCCACGTTGGCTCGGCTTTATATCCACCGTGCCGAAGGTTATCAGCGGAGAGCGGAATCCTTGTGCAAGCGTGCATTGGATGTTGAACCTACGGAGAAGGTGGGGCATTCCTTGCTCTCATATGCAGCAAATGGTGCTTGCTTTGATTGGTGCAGCAGAAATCATAGGGAACTGATTGATTACTATTATAGTTTTGTGGAAAAGAATCCTGGGTATCTTCCTGGCTATCGGTGGTTACTTGATAATCTGGTTGATGACTTGCGTCTGGCAGAAGCACTGGAAATCATCCAGAAGATTGACAGCATTAAGCACGACTATTATCCTACACTGATGGAAGGGTATATACGCAATCTGCTGGGTGAAAAAAATACGGCAGAAAACTTATTTTCAAAAGCATTGACAGAAGAACCGTCGAATCTTTATGCGTGGTCACTTCTCGGTGACATCCGTGTGAAACAGTGTCGGTATGATGAGGCATTGGTGTGCTATGAGAGGTCCGCTGCATTAGATCCTGATCCTGGCTTTACAGACAATTACCTCTCTGTTGCATATATATGCGAGATGCAGGGGAAATGGCGTTCTGCTGCGGATGCCTATGAAAAGGCGATGGGAATTTACTGTACAAACAAAAGCTTGAAGACGGCTTTGGTGTGGAACTGTTTCAGCAGGCGATCCTTCGCTGCCGTGCAAAAGCATAAGAGCTACAATGAGTATGAGGACGGATTCGCTTTGCATTTTGCCCCGTATGGGGCAAAATAAAGGTGCGGCTCGGTCAAGCCCTCGCCGGCAACGCCCATCCGCGCTGCATTTATTTGTTCGAATCCTTACCTCTACGCAAAACAAAACAGCCAACACCATAAGGTGTTGGCTGTTTTGTGGTGGGGGAGGACGGATTCGATTTGCATTTTCATTTCCTATTGGAAATGAAAATAAATGTGTTGCCGCCGTCGAGACCGGCGGCAAGCAACAGTCCACCGGACTGTTGCATTGAAATGGGTTCGAATCCGCCGCCCTTTCTTCCACCACAAAAAACCGCTATCCTAACGGATAGCGGTTTTTCGTGGCAGTATCGAACTAAATGTATATTTTCTAGCAGGAATTTTCAGAAGTCAAAATCGAAAAATCGTTGAGCTGCAACGATTTTTAGATTTCAGATTGTGCTTATATCGACTGAATTTGTGTTTGAACTAAAAAGATATTAGATATTTCGGGATACTACGGTTACTCTTGTTATAATATCTCTCAGACGATCACCATCAAGCGTGTATTCCAGAACACTGTCGGGGGTACTGCAAATTCTTTCACAAGTACCGTCAATTCGTGCAATGCAATAGCCGGTGTCGGAAAAACAAACACCATATGCATTACCGTTCCAGACAAATACAGGTTCGCCGCCCCGGATAATACATTCTTTGAACTCCGATATAGTTTTAAAGCGGTTATCTTCCTCGCTGTTATGCATATATTTCATAAGGTTCTCTCCATACATTTTGAATTCAGGGGCACCGTCGGGATATTCATCAGACCAGTAGTTAATGTGTGGTTTTTCAAAATTGGGGATACCATATCGAGGAGATTCCCAATTGATTTTATGGTCATGCGGATTTGAGTGGTATTTGGGGTTGGGCGAAGAAGTGTGGTGCCGTTCTGCAACAGCCCGACCATCTTCTCCAATTTTAGTTTCTACCTTGCTTCCATCTTTTGCATATGTGATTTTGATTTCACCGGGTTTGCC
>CAZUJI010000188.1:0-3625 GCA_964620235.1 uncultured Eubacteriales bacterium | reverse complement strand
CAGCACGATCTGCTGGACATTATGCGCAAAATGATTCCCGACTTTGCCGAAGAGCATCAATACCGTCATCCCGGCCCCATGCACTCGCAATTCGGCCGCTATGTTAACGAGCCCGGCGACTACACCAGCATGAACACCGACGGTCACCTGCGTTCGGTATTCTTTGGCAGAAGCGAAACTATGACTATTAAAGACGGCGAGTTAGACGGTGGCGAGTTTGCCCACGTTTACTTTATCGACTGGGATCACGTTCGCGCCCGTCGCCGCCAGTTAAACGTTACCGTTATGGGCACCACCGAAGACGTGGGTGACCGCAAATGGAACAACGGCGAAATTATTGACACCAAGCATAAATTCACCGAGGAAGAAAAGGCCTACGACGTGCACTACGACCTGCAACTGAAAAGATAAGTTCGGCTTTTAATAAAGTAAAAAGAGCCGATTCGTGACGAGTCGGCTCTTTACCTTTTGTGTTGGGAGAACGCCTATGTATTATATGGGTTTAGATATCGGCACCACCTCTTTAAAATTGGCCGTGTTCGATAAAAACGGCAAAAAAATCGCACAAGACAGTGTGGATTACACCCTACATACCGATGCCGCAACCGGCTTTATTGAGTTCCCGGCAGAGGAGTATGTTCGTATTACCAAAAATGCCATAGACGCTATGGCCTCTAAATTTGAAATCAACGCCCTTTCGGTGGATACCCAGGGCGAAACTATGATATTGGCCGACGAGGCAGGCAAGGCGCTTTGCCCGGCCGTTGTTTGGTTAGATAACCGCGCCGTAGACCAGGCCGCGCAAATCGAAAAAGCCTTTGGCCGCAAATTGGCCTACGAGGTTACCGGCCAGCCCGAGATTTCGGCAGGTTGGCCCGCCTCTAAGCTGCTTTGGTTTAAACAGAATAAGCCGGAAATTTGGGCCAAAACCAAAAAAATCTTTTTGTTAGAGGATTGGATTCTTTACAACCTTTGCGGCGCCTTTGTTACCGAGGGTAGTATGCAGTCGTCGTCGCTGTATTTTGATATTAACACCGGCGACTGGTGGCCCGAAATGTTAGATTACGTCGGCATTACCCGTAATATGCTGCCTACCCTTCAAAAAAGCGCCACCCAAGTAGGGGAGTATAAGGGCATAAAAGTGGTTAC
This sequence comes from uncultured Eubacteriales bacterium, assembly GCA_964620235.1. Lineage (GTDB taxonomy): Bacteria > Bacillota > Clostridia > Oscillospirales > Acutalibacteraceae > CAZUJI01. The sequence goes on along the minus strand of CAZUJI010000188.1, from coordinate 2,476 downwards.
CGGCGCTTTAGACCAAATTGCCGGCTCCTTGGGCTCGGGTGTGTATGATGAATCCATCGTCAGTGAAATGACCGGCACCATTATGGCCATCTGCGCGCTTACCGACAGCGTTCCACCCTTTGTAGAAGATAGTATCATTCCTTGCCATTATCACGCCATTGAGGGCAAATATTGCCGCCTTTTGTGGTCGTCTACGGCGGGTATGGCTTTAAAATGGTTTAAAAATACCTTTGCCGAGGATTCTTCCTTTGCTGCGCTGGATCAAATGGCCGAGCAAATTGCCCCCGGGTGTGACGGGCTGACGATGTTGCCCTACTTCTGTGGCTCTACCATGCCCAAGTATAACCCTGCGGCAACCGCCAGCTTTACAGGTATAACCCTGGCCCACACCAAGGCCCATTTTGCCCGCAGTATTATGGAGGCCATTGCCTTTACCCTGCGGGAGGATTTAGAGTACATAAACTGCGGTTGCGACGAAATTCGCATTACCGGCGGCGGCGCTACCGGCAAGCTTTGGCCCCAAATTAAGGCCGACGTTACCGGAAAACGTCTAACCAAATTGCAAGAGAGTGAAACGGCTTGCTTGGGCACCGCCTTATTGGCTATGGTCAGCTGCGGCGAGTACGCAAGCATTGCCGACGCTGTGCAGGCGGTTGTAAAAACCGGTGAGCAGTTTGCCCCCAACGGCGCCGACTATTCGCAAGCCTACCAAGATTACGTACAAATGGATAAACTGCTTAACCGAGCTTAAGTCGCAAAGGAGTATAGTTATGAAAGCGATTATCAACGCCACGATCGTTATGCCCGACCATTATATTCCGGGCGGCACCATTTTGGTGGATGGGAATAAAATTGTGGATTTTGGCAAAAAATTAGATACCGCAGGCGCCGAAATAATTGACGCCAAGGGTATGTACGTTGGCCCCGGCTTAATAGATATTCACACCCATTCCGCCGACGGCAAATGGTTTTATGAGAATCCTGAAGAAGCCAGCGCTATTGCATTACAGCACGGTGTAACATCTGTTTTAGCGGCCTTGTATTTTAATATGGACAAAGACGTTTTCTTAAAGGGTGTTTTAGATTTAAAGGCCGCCCGCGACAGCGGCAGGTGCCCCAATCTGTTTGGCGCTTATATGGAGGGCCCCTATTTAAACCCAAAATTCGGGTGTAATAAAGATGCCAACCCTTGGAAAGACGTAGTTCAAAAAGAAAATTACGAAAAAATCGTGGCCGAAGCCGCCGATTTAGCCAAGGTTTGGTGTATTGCCCCCGAACGTGAGAAAATTGAGCAGTTCGTGGCCGACGTTAAGGCCCAAATTCCGGGCATTGTTTTTGCGGTAGCCCACAGCGAGGCGGCCCCTTGGCAAATCGAACGTTTTATACAAGACGGTTTGCGCTTGGGTACCCACCACACCAACGCCACCGGCACCATTGAGCGGTATTCTGAAACCCGCGGCGTTTGCGTAGACGAAACGGTGAATAAAAACGACGAAATTTACGCCGAGCTGATTTGCGACTCTATGGGTATTCACGTAGACCCCTATATGCTTCGCTACGTGGAGAAAATCAAGGGCGCAGATAAGATTATTTTAATTTCCGACGCCTTTGTTGAAAACGGCACCCGTCCGGCAGGGTACGAAGAGGCCACCGACATTAACTTCGACCATTCCGGCGAGATTGCAGGCTCTAACCTGACCTTAGACGTTGCCTGCCGTAATATGATGGTACATACCGGCTGCTCGGTTTGCAGGGCCTTTAAATACGCATCCACAAACCCGGCCAATATGCTAAGCCTGTACGACCGCGGCCGTATTCAAAAGGGCTGTTTAGCCGATTTGGTAATGGTTGACCAGTGGTTTAACGTGCAAAACGTTATGCTCAAGGGCGAATTGGTAAAATAAACAACAAAAAGAGGAGTCACCCGACTCCTTTTTGTTTTATATAATCACACATTATGCCAAAAATACCGCACAAAATGCTATTTTATATCTTTTTGATATGTAGTATAATTAAGGGTATACTAAACCAAAAACACGGAGGTAAAGTATGGCTATATATTTTAACGCGCAAAATAAAACCTTTTGCCTACAGGGCAAGGGCTATACCTATGCCTTTAGGGTAAACGAGGCCGATTATTTAGAGCATTTGTATTTTGGCAGGCCTATTGCCGAGGAAGATATCGTTCACCTTAACCGCTATTGCGACCCTTGCAATATGAACACCAGCCTGCCCGGAGATAATCAAGTAACCATTGGCTATATGAAGTACGCCCCCGAGGTTGCCTTTTTTGGCACGGGTGATTACCGCGAGCCTACTTTATTGGTGCAAAACGCGGCAGGGGACAGGCTTTCGGATTTGCTATACGATAGCCACGAAATATTAAGCGAAAAACCTGAAATCTCGGGTATGCCGTCGCTACGGCAGGGGCAAACCCTTGTGGTGCACCTGCGAGACCCTTTTACTGATTTTTGCG